>JAESSR010000336.1 GCA_016764015.1 Phycisphaerales bacterium | reverse complement strand
GTTCTTTGCCGATCGCCCGGACGATGCGTACCTCTTCAGCCCATCCGAAGCCGAGTCGGAACGACGGGCAGCCCTCACCGCCAAACGCAAGACTCCGCTCTCCTACGGCAACCGCACCGGTACAAACCGCATTCCCAATCCTGAAAAACAAGCGGGCGATCGGTACACCACGCCGAGTTACTATTCCGCGATCCAACGGGCGTGCGACCGTGCGTCTCCCCCACCGCCGCCGTTGTGCAAGCGGGACGATGAAACGATCGCCCAATGGAATGCCCGGCTGAACAAGAAGCAGAAGGAACAGCTCAAGGATTGGCGAGCCCCATTCCGCTGGCACCCGCATCAGCTTCGACACAACGCCGCGACGGACATCCGCAAGGCCTTCGGTCTCGAAGCCGCCCAACTCGCCCTTGGCCACGCGAGCGCCCAGATCACCGACGCGATCTACGCCGAGCGGGATCATTCGAAAGTGATTGAGGTGATGCAGCGGGTGGGGTAGGTATTTGAGGAAAATTAGTGTATAATACAGTTATGGCATCTAAAAAAACCAAGTCTGGATTGCTGACATCTATTGGCTATGGTGATCGATCTTGGGAGAGCTTTCTAGAGCGGCTTCATCGTCACGGTATTGAGTACTTGATCGATGTCCGCTCACAACCGAGATCACGCCAACCTGAGTTCAACGAGGAAGCCCTGCAAATTTTACTCAAGCAGGCTGGTATTCGCTATATTTTCATGGGCAATGAGTTAGGCGGTAAGCCTGATGATCCATCATGCTTTGTTGATGGAAAAGTTGACTACGCACGATGCGAGCAGCGACCTGCGTTTCGATCTGGGCTTGAACGCTTACGAACTGCCCTCGCAGGAGGCCACCGCGTTGCAATTATGTGCAGTGAGCTCGATCCGGAGCGGTGCCATCGGTCAAAATTAATCGGTCAGGCGCTCCAGAAAGAAGACACTGAGTTAACACACATAGATCGCGATGGCGAGCGTGTCTCTCAGCAAGTTGTAATAGAGCGGATACCAGAGGTCAGGGCGCGTTGTTTGGTCAGTCATTCACATCGATCGGGCGTTATGAGCCGGAGTCATTGGAGGGGATGCAGTAGTGGCAGCTGAAGTTCTTATGTCGATCGGTGTCTATGGCTTCTCCGAAGATTCCTTCTTCGAAGCGTTGCAGAGAGAACAAGTTGACTGTTTCTGTGATGTGCGCGCACGGCGAGGATTGCGAGGTTCGCAGTACGCATTCGCCAACTCCAAGCGTTTGCAGAGTCGCCTGGCATCGCTCAATATCACATATATGCATGTGAAAGAACTCGCTCCATCCTCAGCAGTGCGTGATGCCCAGCACGACGAGGACGCTCGACAAGGGGTAGCAAAGCGCAGCCGAACGGAGCTTGGGGCAGCGTTTGTGAATCGATACATCCAAGACAATCTGATCGACCTCGACGCTTGGGCATTGCTTAAGACCACGCTGAGTGATGCGCGTCGCCCGGTTTTTTTCTGTGTAGAGCGTGAGCCTAAGGCTTGCCATCGATCACTGCTCGTGAACGAACTTGCGAAACAAACCGGCCTACCTATGGAGCACATCATGCCATGATCGTCGTTATTGCCGCAAAGACACGCATGTGGGACGGGGTTTGCATCGGAGGCATCAATGAAGAATCCGGTGAGTTGATCCGCTTACTGCCGAAGGCCGGCGCCCATGGATGGCCGAAATCAACAATGATTGAAGTCGGCGATATTTGGCAAGTCCGGGCGACCCCAGTTGAATGTAATCCTCCCCATGTCGAAGACTATGTGGTCAACCTTGAAGAAAAGGTCGGGGAGATGAGGACTATGCGGGCCTTTGTCACAAACCGGCATGATCCATGGATCGGCGACCCGCATGTGCTGTTTGATGGGCTGATTCGATTTACCGCTCGAGGCCGTGGATTCATATCAAAGCGATATGGTGTGCCTCGCAACAGTGTGGGTTTCTGGATGTCGCCCTCGCCACTTAAGCTCGTCATGATCGATGGCAAGCCCTACTACACGGCTGTGGGTATCACGCCACCCATTGCAATTAAATATGTTGGAGTAGGAAAGCCAGAAGAAGAACTTCCAGCTGGCCGTGTAATTCGGCTATCCCTCGCACGGTGGTGGTCGCCTACTGATGCGCCAAATATGGAGCTTCGCTGCTACTTGCAGTTGTCTGGTTGGTATTCCGACGAGGCATACGAGTCACGGGCTCAAGTAGAGCTGCTGACAGTATCGCCAACAGCTAAACCTGAAGAAGTACACGATGACTACGGCGACGATTGGGTTGAGTATGACTCAGGTGAATATGAAGAAGAGGATTGGCACGAGGAGTTTTCTCACTACGATGACTACAACCCATGGGAGGACAATGACAACTCATGGGGTGGTATGTTTATTTCGGGTAGTGACGATCCTCCGGGTGAGATATATGGCTCAGATTTTGGCGACGACTCATCGGATGATGCGCTTCGACCATGGGGGTTCTACTCCACGCATCATGATGAAGAAGATGAGGACCAGGACTACGACTAACAAACTCAAATCTAGGTACAAAGCATTCCAAATACCAACGCAGCAATATGTTTTCGAAGTAAGCGTAGACTAGACAATCTGAACGAGTTGCAGTTGTGCAACTCGAAAACCATTCATTTCGGCGTGATGATGATCCGCCCCGCTTATCTGTACGATATTACCTACAGTATGCTTCGCACGAATAACGCTCTGCGCCCATCGATAGGACACTGACACTTGACAAGCCAACTCGACATTTTGGTTCAGCAGTGGACAAGCGTTGGCGTTCTGTTCAACACGGCTCCTACGAATGGCGAGATTGATCTCGAGCGTCTGCTAATTGACACAGCCCGCAACACCGATCGAATGGCGAGGTTGTTTGTCATGTCGGCGACTTGGCTGCATACCTACGGCGATCTGATTGCCAAGCACCGGCTCAAGCGGCTGATCCGTGATGAACTTCAACCCGAGTACCAGCCGGTGCTTGGGCTGCTTCTTGATATTGCCCAGCAAGGAACGCACCCGCTGAAGTTCGAGACGATCATCAAGACACTCAAGCCAGCGAAGCAACCAAAGGCGATGTTCGCCAGTTCGAGGAAGAACCCGAAGCTCCGGGATCTGGCCAAATGCAAGGCGTCGAGTATCTCGCAAAAATGGAATCTCTGGTGCCAACCGATCGAGTTCAAGGACGACGCGATTCGCCCGGCCTCTTGGCTCATGCGGCGGCATCCCGAGTTCGTCACTCGGGCGGATTTCCGGGGTGATCTTCGAGCGTCGATTCTCGCGTCCCTACGGTTCGATTCCGACGCTGGGCACAGCGAACTGCGGCTGGCGGAACTCGCCGGGGGATCGCGGGCCCAGTTGCGAAGCGCACTCGGGAATCTGGAGATGACCGGGCGAGTCATAACTCGCAAAGCCGATGGGGCAAATCGGCGAGAAGTAATTTTGACTCGGGTAGGATGATGGTCTTGATGGCCAAGGCGACTTGTTCCGCATATCGTCCGGATAACATCGCTATTTCCGATGTTTGCGTATTTCCACTACTGGAAATTGTTTGATTTTGGAAATAATCCTTGATATTTGCTTGTTTCCATCGCTGGAAATTCCGTATAATTGGAAACAAAGGTGCCTCAAATGTCAAAACTATCCAATCAGCCCGAATCTAGCCGCCCACTGCCAAGAATGTGTGATCAGAGTTCGATTTTGAATTTGGACGAAGAAACGATGCTCGAGATGATGCAGAAGATCGCCTCGCCATTTGGGCCTGATATCGAAATTCAAATCATTGCAAACCACTCCACTCGTTCTCGATGGGGCTTACAGTTTGACTTGGAAGTAGCCGTGCAATGGGCTGGCCAATCATTCGACTTTATCGCCAATATGGTGCCATCGAATACACTTCGCTTGATTGAAAATGCGATGGGACGAGCGATACAGAATGCCTCGAAGTTTGGCAACCTACCAATGATCCTCGTACCGTATCTCAGCGAACGAAGTATGGCACTCTTGGAGCAATCAGGAGTCTCTGGGCTTGACCTCAGTGGCAACGGACTCATCGTTGTACCAGGCCGACTGTTGCTCAAACGCACCGGACGGCGAAATCTATATCCACAATCCCAACCCGCCAAGTTCATCTATCGCGGAGCAACTTCACAAGTGCCTCGGGTATTTCTTCGCCGAGCCATGTATCCGTCTGTAGGCGACATCCGAGTGGAGATCGGTGCTGCGGGCGGAAAGGTCGCACCATCTACAGTATCCAAGGCGTTGTCGCGGATGACTGATGATCTCATCGTTGAAAGAGATAGAAATCGAGTTCGCCTTATTCAACCAGACAAACTACTCGATATGCTGGAAAAGAACTTTACCCCCCCCAAACCAATCAGAATCATCCGGGCCAAACTGAGCGAATCGCTCAGTGAGTTCATCTTGCAAGCCAACGCCGGAACGGACAATCCACGAGTCGTGCTTTCGGGCGAATCATCGCAGAGCCGATATTCTGCCGGGATGCGTGCGGACAATCCCGTGCTGTACAGTTCTGATCTGGATGAGCTGCGTGATCTACTCAGTGAAACCTGCCAGTTCACCGACCGGTTTGCTGATTTGACCTTGGTCGAGACTCGTGACGCTACGCCTTGGCTCGATGCACGCACTGATGAATCTGGCATTGTGTACGCTTCACCAGTCCAGACTTACCTTGAACTCTCTGCCAGCGGCGACAAACGCGACCGAGAGATCGCAGAACAAGTCCGCGATCTCATTTTGCGAGAAGTGGAAGCGAATGTGCGAGGAGGCGAGTGATGAATGCGTTGATTACAACAGTCTTAGACCTCGACGAGGCTCTTGGCGGCAACGCGGATTTACTGCTTGCTGGCGGACTTGGCCTGTATCTCAGACAAGAGGACTTACGGCAGAAAGGTACGAAGACACTTTTACCGCTCACCAAACTTCCACCGGCAAGGACTACCCAAGACATTGATCTATTTGTTCGTGCAAAAGTCATTGCAAACCGTGCGCTGGTCATTGAATATCGTGCAGCTCTGGACGAACTTGGGTTTGTTGTTGTCCCAGGAGCC
>JAESSR010000335.1 GCA_016764015.1 Phycisphaerales bacterium | reverse complement strand
GCTTTGACGATTTCCATTGATTCGAGTGCGCGGGCCATGAGCTTGAATCGGCTGGTGCGATCGCGTTGGTAGAGCATCGCGAAGATGCTGGTGTGGTTCACGCCGGTATCGAGGAGTTGCCCGGCGAGGCGCATCACGCGCCCGTCAACATTGGAGTGCTTGAACCAGCCAGTATCTGTTGCCAATCCGACATATAAAGGCATCGCGATCTCGACGGGGAGATCAGCGGGGGAGTCGACGCCAAGGAGAATACAACAGATTTCGGCGACGGGTTGCACGGCTGCGGCTGCTGTAGAATCGATCAATCGTCGAGTTGCAATCTCGGGATCGCCCTGGAGATGATGATCGATGATGGTGGTGCGGTCGAGCCTGGTCTTGAGGAACTCGGCGAATGGTGCGAGTTGATTCCATGAGCCGGTATCGGTAATCAGGATCCCCTCAGGATCAAATGCACCGGGCATGGGTTGATTGTCTTCGATGGTTTTGGCTTTGGTGTTGCCGATGATGGTCTTAGCCCATGATGGCATCGGGGCGGCGTACCAGCACTCGGCTTTGCACGCTGCGCCAGAGGTTTCGCTGGCGATGTTGATCGCGCGGGCGAGGGCGATTGATGAACCGAGCGCGTCGCCGTCGGGCTTGGCGTGGGTGAGCAGGAGGATCGAGTTCTGGGCATGAATCCAATCTGCGATTTGCATTGCATCGGTGGTTGAAGTCCAGCCGTGGAGTGTGTTTTGAGGCACAGATTCATCCTTCGTCATGGTGAGGTGTGTAGGCATTGATGTATTCTATCAAACAAACCGCTCGTTGGCTCGATCGAAGGAGATGAATGAAGCGGTGTTTTTTCTCATGAATCATCTTCGGCGAGGGGGATATCACCCTCCTCGGGGATTCCATCGTCCTCTGGGTCGTAGGCGAGTCCGCCGGGCTTGGGTTTGCCGAACGCGTCGAGTTCGGAGTTGAAGTAGATGCCTTTGTTATCACCTAGTTCAACTTCGATTTCAGATTCATCGCGATCTTTGTACATGTTCGCGGGGTCGAGGATCGGGAATGGAGTGATATCTGCGTATGAATCGCCGCACTCTGGGCAGTGCCCGCCGTATGGCAACCCATCGAGATCGTATTTGCACACTCTGCATTTGAGCCCGGTGACGATGGTGCCGCCCGAGTTGATATCTCTTTCGATGCGTTCACGCACACGCTCTGACGAGCCCGCAGCCAAGCATTGGTGCTTGATGACCCAGCTCATCACCGATCCGAGTTGGAGCACCGTGAAGAAAAATACGACTACCGCAAAGATTACGGGGACGATCGTAAAAATGCTCGCAAATCCCGCAGCCCCGCTCGGGGCAATGCCCATCGCCGCGATGCTTGTGAGCAACACCGAGAGCACACCAAATACCGCCATCAGCCACGCGGTTGATCGCAATCTTTGTGCGAGATGATCGTGTGAAGCCCAGTACCCAAGTTCTGCAAAGTAGATACAGGTCGGGATCAGCCCGATCCATGCGATCGCACCACTGGCGACAAGCAAAATAATCAAAGGCACCGTGAGCAAGGCTGACGGGTTCGCCGATGAGGAGACGAACGCAAGCCCTAATGCGACGAGCCCATAGATCGGCCAAGCCGCGCTCACCGCGCGGACAATATAACGGAACCGATCGTTGTCGAGGACTTTGTCCGCTCTGATTTGTCCTCGGTTGGGGCGCACCAAGGTGGTGAGCCAGACGCCGCCCACCCAGAAGAGCGATGATACAAACATCAATCCAAACTGAGCCAAGAAGAGATTGGCAACAATGCCCAATGATGCGAACCGAAAACCTATACGCAGTTTGCGGATAAATCGTGTAGGTGCTTCTACCGACATCGTGCCCGAAGTACGCGTGGATCGCTTGCGAATCGGCGTGCCGCATTCGGGGCACTTGCTGCCTTCGGGCAGCCCTTGCAGGTCGTACCCGCACTGGTCGCACTCACGCTCATTCATTATGTATGATGGTGTTGTAGACATAGACCCACTTAATGTACCCGCCGAAGAGGTTCTTGGTTGCTTGATAGGCGTGCAGATCGACGAAAAAAATCAGCCGACCACGCTGGGTCGGCTGATCAGAGAGGGATCGAGTGTGGTTTATGCAAATCAATCAGAGATTACGGTGAGCGGCGTTTCTTTGTGTCCGGCTTGATGACCATTGTTCTCTTACCATCAACCTTGCGGACCTGCTGAAGTCGTGATGGCCAGAATGAGTATCCGGTGATCTGACGATGGATGTAGTCGGGTGCGGTAATGACCAGTGATGTGCCATAGATGGTCATCGATGCGCCGTCGCCACCAAGGTCGGCCCATTGGTCAGGTTCAATGGTGCTCTGGATGAGATCGGTGATCGCTTGGGCGCGTTCTGTCGCTGATGTGACATCGACATTTTGTGTGCCACCTGTGAATGGGCTTCGCCCTCCTCCACCGCCGCCGCCACTGGCTGCTTGAACCGCGGATTGCAGGTTGAAGTTCGGAGCATTGTCAAAGTCTTGGACGATAAAGATCAGGTCAGCGATGTCGTAGAGCTCGATGCGCTGGTTTCGGTTGAGTTCGAGCTTTGGGCCTAACTCAAGAGTTCCGATATCGGTGAACTGCCAGGTATATTCGTCGCCGCTGCCTTCGATGCGCTGTGCACGAAGCAGCACGCGATCGAGCACCGCGAGTGCGGGGGTGTTCGAGACCTTGATTGTAATTTGTGTTTCCGGGTCCATGCCATTGGAAGCCGCGCTGTCTGAGAGGTAAATCGGTTCGAGCTCAGCATCCGTGACGCTCATCAAGAAATCAATAATATCAACGAGCGGCTGATCCGTCACATCAAGCGTGACGGGCTTGGACATGGCAACGAGGGTGTCGCGTTTGGCTCTTTGAGATGCAGCATCGTCTGAGCTGGTGGTCTGGGCGATTGCTGTTGATGAACTCGAAGAAACAGCAGCCAGTCCAATCGCCGGAAGCCCTGCAGTGGCGACAAGCGCGAGAAGCATCGAGCCTATGGTGTTGGTGGTGGATTTGAGAGGTGTGTGTGTCATGCGAGCGTCTCCAGTGGGATCGGGATGTCAGTATTATACAAGTGCGATTGCAGTCTGGTATATTCTATGAGCTATTTTTACATAGTCTGTCATACCATGATCTACGCGTCCGGCGGGGGCTGATGGTGATCCGAGCCATCGAACAGTGGACATTGATCGCAACGAGCAACGAATGATCCTCGTGGTGTCATTTCACTACTCACTTGGCAACTTAGACCACAGGAGCAACTTTGGCAGCCTTTCGATCCGAGTATACCATATATCCATCAATACGCACAAGGTGATTGTCGGTTGCATGGCTTTAAACGGATCAATCAAGAACCCGATGTGGTACAGCGCAGAAGATGTTGATTTCTGATGAAAATCATCGATACGGCATCAGAATCGAATATCCTTGGTGAAAAAGCCACCTTGGAGACTCGAACTCCAGACCTAAGCTTTACGAAAGCTTCGCTCTACCAACTGAGCTAAGGCGGCAAATTTCCCCGTGAATCCAATATGGATGGCCATGGGGTGATGTCTCAGTATACGCATCGGCTGGTAAATCAGCCATCGCACTGTGATGCTGAATGGGCTATACAAAAAAGAAGACGGCTCTCAGAAAACACATGAGAGCCGTCGACGAATGGGGGCAATGGAGGATTTTCAGATTATTCAATCCGGGATTATGGGCAGCCTTCGCTATAGATAGTCAGGAATGCGCCAATGTCGAAGAAGTTCCAGTCGCCGTTGTTGTCCAGGTCGGCGGCGGACTCTTGATTTGTAAACGCGGTCAGGAAAGCTGCAACATCAAAGAAGTTGAGTGTATCAAACGGCTCGGCAAAGTCCGCATCGGAACATCCTGATGGGCCAGCAATCGTGTAGAGATCAGGGCGGTAGTTGATCAATGAGCAACGCATGCGGTTGTTCTGTTCAACGGTGAACTGGTTCATACAGCGATCGTCGGAGTAATCCATGTAGTTGTGGAACGGGGCTTGCCCGCCGCAGGATGATCGGTTCCCTGGGCATCCAAATGTTGGTGAACTCTCGGCATTCGTATCACAGATACGGTCGCCGGTGGTGTAGCAGCTACTGGTGCCGCACCCGTTATTGAAGGTGTGGAAGAGTCCGAGGTAGTGACCAACTTCGTGCGTGACGGTGCGTCCGAGATTGAATGGGCTAAACGGTGCGTTGCGCCCAAATGTTGAATAGAGGATCACGACACGATCGAAGTTCGAGCCCGCGATTCCGCCCTGAGGCAGATCAGGCACATACCCGAGTGCGCCGCCGCCGTTGTTTGTATAGATATTGAGATAGCGATTGGTGTCCCACGCAAGTGTGTTGTAGTACCCGCCGCCGTCGTTAAACCAAGTGGTGTTTGTCGAGTGGGTGATGCCTGTGGTTGGATTTCCATCGGGGTCTTCGGTGGCGAGATAAAACTCGATCTGCCCATCATTGCCCGGCGCGCCGTTTGAACCAGCCAACGCTTGGAAATCTTCATTGAGAATCTCAATCTGTGAGATTGCTCGTGAATCTGGCATGGCACCAGTGCCGTTGGAGCTCTGAATGATGTGGACAACCACGGGGATGCGGTACTTGGCGACGATGGGGTCATACTCTGGCTGGATAATCGTCCTGTTGAATGAACAATCACTCCCGCCGCCGCGTGCAACATCGCCAGCTGGGTCAATCAATGGAAGTGTGCCACACCTGGTGTCTTCAAACCCGAAGTATCCTGAAGCATGGAGTTCATTCCATGAGTTGAAAGTATGCCCGTCGGCTATGATCTCGGTGTCGGAAATTACCTGGAATGTAGGCGTATCAGGTTGAGTTTGGGGAGGTGTTTGAGCAGTTGGATTTGGACCAAGTGCGGACACTCCTGCGAGTGTGATGACCGCTGCGATATTGAGCATGTGAGACCTCTTAAGTTGGTTGATCCGCGGCAAGCGCCATCAGGCTTCAAATATTTGAAGAGCCAATGAGCAGTTGGGTTTTAATCGGTTCTTAGAAAACAAACAGAACTACCCGAATGGGTATCGAGCAAATATACGCTCAAGGGGGGGTGTGGTGTTGCATAAAACAGAGCGAAATAACTCTGTTTTGTCATAATTATGCCATGATTCGTCTCTGGGGCGTTTTGGGGAGAGATAAAGAGGGTTAATCGTCGATGAGCACATTGGCAAAGGCGTTGCCAGCATCGACACGCGAAGCCTCATAAGCGATTGCGATCGCCGATACAAACTCTTGATGTGGAGGCATGCCCATGAGCCGGCGTCGATCATCGAGGTGCTCAGGATCTTCGATAGGGACGGTCGGAGTAGGCACCATCAAACCATGCTCATTGGGGAGCATCGCCATTTGCGTCCCAAAGACCTGAGGCTGATCCTGAAACACACGAATTCGATCGGTGAGCAGGGCGACATACGAAGCGGGGAGATCGCCTTGCTCGACCATATCGACCATCATCGCCAGGCATCGGTTTTGGAACTCGATATCATGCCCGGCGTGCTGGATCACCATGTAGGCGCCTTGGGTCGCTTTGAGTCCGACGAGATCGCGTGATGGCCAACCGATGTGATCGACGATTTCTTTGAGCCGTTCGCTGTGCACTCGATCGATTGCGTAAATAGTCGATGCGATATACTGACCGTCTTCGCTTTGGGCGTCCGTATCAGAGACCATCTGCCGATCGAGTTCGTACATCGCTTCGAGTTCGCTCTGGATTTCCCCAAGCGTGATTTTGACGACTGGGGTGTGATAAGTGGGCATTAATTCTGTAGAGAACAGCGTGCCGATGACGAGTTCGTCGTTCAGCGGAGTTGATTCATACTGTGTGCTCTGCACCGAAGAGGCTGACGCATTTGTAGACCAAGCTTCATCTTGAGATTGAGGCTCATCCATTTGGGCGCGAGTAGGACTCGATGCACACCCCGAAGCGAGGATAAGCGAAGCAGCGGAAAGGGTGATCAGCGATGAGAGCGTGTGGTTCATGTATCTATCATCGAAAAAGAATCGCCATCAGGACACCCCGATCGCGATTCTCCTTGAGTTTACACTTTGCCTAATCGGTACAATCCGACTCAGGGTTGATCATCTCGGTCGTGTCTGATGGCTTGCATTTTTCGTATACTCGTCTCCCCCGGACTTCTTGCTCCTCCCTGCGCCCCGCGGGGAGGTGGCTGCGAAGCAGATGGAGGGGTGTCTTTCTAAAACCCTACCACTGCCCAACAAACCCAAACCGAAGCCCCGTCTAACTCAACACCGGCCCACCGCACCACGAGCGACGATCGGTTGATACAATGTGGTTATGGTAGAAGAAATCAAATATGAGAATTGGTCTAAATTTGTCGAAACCATGATGGATTCAATGCCACTCGACGGATATTTCAGAGGCCAGTGGAATCCAAATTGGGGATTGGTTCCTGGAGCGTACAGAAGATTTCAGCAATCTCAAGG
>JAESSR010000334.1 GCA_016764015.1 Phycisphaerales bacterium | reverse complement strand
CGGCGGGTGTGCATGTTGCCTATGGGGTCCTGGGTCTCAAGACCCACTGCAAATGCTCGCTTGTTGTTCGGCGTGAAAAAGCCAACGGCAAGTCCATCTTGCGTACCTATGCCCATATGGGCACGGGCAACTATCACCCCAAGACCGCCCAGCGGTATACCGATCTGGGGCTGTTGACCGCGGATGAAGAGATCACCGCCGATGTAGTTCGGCTCTTTAATATGATCACCGGACTCAGCGCCGGGCAGTCCTACACCCGTTTGCTCGTCGCGCCCGATCACATGCGCGACCGGTTCATGGAACTGATCAACAACGAGATTGCCCATGCCAAAGCAGGCAAGCGGGCGCATATCTTTGCCAAGATGAACTCGATGGAGGATCGTCAGATCACCGAAGCCCTCTACGAGGCGTCCAACGCAGGAGTCACCGTCGATTTGGTTGTGCGCGGATTCTGCTGCTTGCGACCAGGGGTCGTTGGTATGAGCGAGAATATTACTGTTCGCTCAATCATCGGACGGTTCCTTGAACATTCTCGGATTTACGCCTTTACCAATGGCTCGGACGACCCTCAGCATCAGCTTTTCTTTATCAGCTCCGCCGACTGGATGTATCGCAATCTATCGAGCCGAATCGAAGCGACCTGTCCGATCCTCAATCCCAAGGCAAAGGCCCGCATCGATCAGATCGTCGAAACCCTGCTCAACGATCGCCAGAACGCCTGGATGATGAACCCCGATGGTTCGTATTCCAAGCTCGTGCCCGAGCAAACTCCCGAGCCTGATTCGCCACAGGCGTTGGGCACCTTTGAGACGCTGATGAACCTCCAAATCGCGAACTCGTAGCTGATCCGCTTGGAATCCGGCTGTTGACAGGTGGATTCGAATGTAAAAAATGACGCTGAGAATACCACACACGCATTGAGTTGGGTAATACCATAGCCCATGCGCTCTCGTGTTGTTATTACAGGTCTGGGTCCGGTGTGTTCATCTGGTGTTGGTGTCGATGCGTTCTGGGACGCACTGCTCGAAAACCGGTCTTCACTCCATAAAATCGAAGCATTCGATGCATCGGGATATCGCCCGAAGCTCGCGGGTGAAGTTCATAATGTAAAAATCCGTGACTATGTCCCCAAGTCATACCGCAAAGCCACCAAGGTGATGGCTCGTGACACTGAGCTTGCGGTGATCGCTGCCAAGACCGCAGCCCTCGATGCCGGGCTCGTCACCCGAGGCTCTGATGATTCGGAAAAAGGATTTACCATTGACCCGTCACGCACCGGATGCCAGATCGGCGCGGGGCTTATTGCAGCGGACACCGAAGAACTCTCTCGCGCAGTTGTAAGTGCTCAAGATGAGTCCGGCGAGTTCTCGATGGAAAAATGGGGCACAGAAGGTGCTGGCGAATCAGGGATGAACAATCTCCCCCCCCTCTGGCTGCTCAAATACCTGCCCAACATGCTCGCTTGCCATGTGACGATCATCCACGGGCTCGAAGGTCCATCCAATACGATCATGGGGGCCGAGGCGAGCGCCATCCTTTCTATAGGCGAGAGCACCCGCGTCATCGAACGCGGGTCTGCCGACATGTGCTTCACCGGGGGGGCTGAATCTCGAATCAACCCGCTAGGGCTCCTGCGCTGGGATTACTCAGGGCGATTGGCAGACACCGGGGATGCAACCGATGGCTCAACAATCACCAAACCATTTGATCCAGAATCCAAAGGCGGGATCATCGGCGAAGCGGGCGGGATGATTGTCATCGAGAGCGAACAGCACGCCAAAGAACGCGGTGCAAGGATTTATGCAGAAATCGCCGGGTTCGGGGCTGCCCAGTCGCCCCCGACAATGTTCCGCGAGATGGTCAATCCGTCACATGAGCAAGAGCCCGAAACGCTCGATCATGTTGATCGTGGGCTCGAAGCCGCGATCGAATCTGCCCTTGCAGATGCCCAAATCAGTGCTGACGATGTTGATGTGATCGTGCCCTTAGGGCTTGGTGTGCCTGAGCTTGACACAATGGAGCACGGTGCACTGCGTGCGATTTTCGCTGATCGCCTTGGGGTAATACCCCTAGTTGTAATTGCTCACATCGTTGGCAACACCATGGCTGGTCATGGTGGATTGATGGCAACCGCTGGTGCGTTGTGCCTCCAAACCCAACAAATTCCCGGGTATACAAGTACGAAAACGATTGAAACAGTTCTTGTGTGCTCGGGCTCATTGGGTGGGCAAACAGGCGCGTTGATACTGACAAGGAATCAAACAAATTCTGAATGATGTGCCCTGTTGCGGGAGATATGCCCTGCATCTGAATACCATATCTAAACAACCATTCATTTATATCGGTTCTAGGAGACCCAATTTATGCACAACAACAATCATTCAGGACGAGGACGCCGATCTACACCACTTTCAGACCTTGACCCGGCGCTCACAGAAATCAGCCGAAAGGTCATCGGATGTGCAATCGAGACGCACAAAGAGCTCGGTCCTGGGTATCCCCTCGAAATCTACCGCGCGGCACTGCTCTACGAACTCAAGCAAGAAGAAGTGAACTACGAAGAGAATAAGAAATATGATGTCGAGTTCGATGGCGAGGTCATTGGATCTGTCACCGCGGATCTCTACGCGGGCGACCGGTTCCTTGTCAAGATCATGGCTGAGAACTACGAAGTCGGTGGCAAGGAACGGAATGAACTCCGCGCGACCCTCCGGGCTGCGGACCTTGAACTCGGGCTCATCATCAACTTTGGACAACGCCGACTCAAGGACGGGCTCGTCCGCGTGCTCAACCCAGATGCGCTCCGCAGCGCCGAAGAAGAATACGAAGATGAAGAAGAGGGCGAGTTGGTTGAAGCTTCCGAAGAGTAAACGATCTCAACTAAGGCGAACTATCTATGACTCCAACTCTGACGCCGAGCAATCAGCGTGTGGTCATCACCGGCATGGGATGGGTGACACCATTGGGCACCGACATTTCTGTCGCATGGGGAAAGCTACTCGATGCCCAGAGCGCCATCGGCCCGGTAACACGATTTGATGCCTCTACCTGTGCCACCAACTTTGCCGCCGAGGTCAAAGACTTTAACCTGAGTGATCACCTTGGCGATCGTGCAGATGCCCATAAACATGCCGGGCTGGGAACCCAGTTCGCCCTCGCTGCAGCAACTGGGGCATGGAAGATGGCGGGGCTTAATACAACACCACCCAACCTCAAGCGCACCGGGATTTATCTCGGCGCTGGCGAAGGCGTGCTTGATTATCCGCCTTACATGGCAGCCAACATCGCCGGCTGGGACAGCGAAAATCGCAAGCTCGATGCCGTCGCGTGGGTCACCAAAGCCTATGAAGGCATGCAGCCGATTGCGGAAGTTGAGCAAGAACCTCAACTCGCTTCAACGCATATCGCCGCCGAGCTTGGAACAATGGGCCCGACCCTCAACTGCATGACGGCGTGTGCGGCTTCGACCCAAGCAATCGGCGAAGCGTTCGAGATTATCCGCCGAGGCGACGCCGATGTCATGCTCGCGGGTGGATGTCATTCAATGATTCATCCGCTTGGTATGACCGGATTTATGCGCCTCACCGCGATGAGCACCCGCCGAGATGACCCAGCGACGGCTTCGCGCCCATTCGATACCTCCCGCGAGGGCTTCGTCATGGGCGAAGGCGCCGGGATCATCGTCCTTGAATCACTCGAATCCGCCAAGGCTCGCGGCGCGAATATCCTTGCCGAGGTTGCGGGGTTTGGTTCGACTGCGGACGCATACCGGATTACTGATATTCATCCCGATGGCAAGGGCGGTGCTGGCGCGATGGCTGGGGCACTCAAGCAAGCCGGAATCGATCCCGCAGCCGTCGATGCTGACGGTCGGCCATTGGTTCATTACATCTCTGCTCATGGCACGGGCACCCAAGAAAACGACAAGACCGAATCCAATGGCGTGCGCTCCGTCTTTGGCGAACTCGCACCCAAAGTGCCATTCTCGTCGATTAAATCCATGATGGGGCATCTGATCCAAGCAGCGGGTGCCGTCGAGTTGATGACCTGTATTCAGGCGATCCAGACTGGGATCATCCCGCCGACCGCGAATCTCAATGATCTTGACCCGGCTTGCGGGCTCGACCATGTGCCCAATGAGGCTCGTGACGAGAACCACCGTGGCGGCGTCGAAGTCTGCCTGAGCAACTCGTTTGGGTTTGGTGGGCAGAACGATACGATTTGTGTTCGGAAGTATGTGCTCTAACCTGTGGCACAGGCGTCCCGCCTGTGATGATTTTTAGCACATGAATCTGAAGATCAAGACCACAGGCGAGACGCCTGTGCCACCGCAACTGATCATTTTTCATCGCCTCTCTTCATTCCAGCCGATAAATGGTGCATGTCTAAACTTGCGATGATCCAAGGAACCGTCACCGGGTTTGCAGTAATTGCTGCCGTCGGGGTGGTTGGTATTGTCGGATTACGGTTTGCCAAAGCCGACGCAGCCAACGGCGTATACCAAACGCGATTACGGGATCTATCAAGCGAGTATGAATCCTTGGCGGCCCAATACAACCAAGCCGTGCGTCAAACGGCGATTACGGAGTTGGTTGTCAAAGATCGCAAGATCACCGTTGCTGTGCGCACAATTGAAGGGACGGCCGAGATTATTGAGACCGATTGCGATGCGGACAAAGAGATCTATGTCGATTTCGCATTGATCGAGGGTCGGCTTTGGATTCGGCGGGTATTTGATAGCGATACGCCTCCATCGCAGGCGACGGTGATCAATCCGAAGATCGCCGAGATTGATTGGGATTCGGAATCAACACTCGTTGGGCAAGCGGTGTATCGCCATCTTGATGAGGGGCGATGGATTGTCCATGCATCGGGCGATGGTGCGCTGGCGTTGACCAAGGTGCCTGCTGATGAGATTGTGTCTCTTTCGCCGCCTCCAACGATCAAGGCGTTTGATGAGATCCAGGTGCAGGTTGATGAAGAGATTGAGAAGATCACCTGGCGCGATGTGTTTGCATCGGTATTGGGCGATTGAAGGAAGCCCTCAGCCGGTGGCACAGGCGTCCCGCCTGTGATGACTTTTCAATAGAAAATCGCCGAATAAAGACCACAGGCGGGACGCCTGTGCCACCAATTTATGACATATCGACCTACACTTTGCCTCACCTAGCAAAGGATTTATGCAATGACCGATACCACAGCCGAGACTTCAACTTCCGTTAAATCCAT
>JAESSR010000333.1 GCA_016764015.1 Phycisphaerales bacterium | reverse complement strand
GGTCAGGGTTGATTTACCGTGGTCAATGTGACCGATGGTGCCGACATTTACATGTGGCTTGGTCCGTTCAAAGTTTTTCTTGGCCATTGTTCTTACCTCTTGGATTATGCCAAGGCGACGAGCTTTACACCCAGCCTTGACAGTTCCCGTTGTTCATCGCTTCTCGCAGCCGATGCGATCCACTCTGTGACTTCTTCTGCTATGACTTCAATAACGATAGAAGCCACAATGCTTTATTATGCCGAACTGTCCACAGTCGGCGTCCAATTTCTATTCGTCCATCACTGCGATCCTTGCCCTTGCAGGCTCAGATCACACTTGAAGGAAAGCCGCTGGTGAGACTTGAACTCACGACCTCACCCTTACCAAGGGTGCGCTCTACCACTGAGCTACAGTGGCGACAATCCAACCAGGGCGTATTGCTTCACGCATGAATCCATATGCAACCACATGGAACCGCCTGAAACCGCACACCTCGGCGTAAAAACCGCCCGGCTTGATAACCGAGCGGGAAGGAATAATACCCCCGCCCCCTCGCCTGTCAACCAATTGCCCCCGCTGGGTTTGAGAACAATGCACATTCTCGCTGCCCCCACCCAAATTCGCTTCAAACTCCGGGTGCCACTACTCGCCTGCAAGGCGCAGTAGTGCCTCATAGATTGAAACTCTTGAGCAATCCAGATCACCCAAATGATCGGATTTTGATTGGTTTCCCACCAAACATCCGATAATTACACCACAGAGGGTGAAATAGATCAATCTCTACCCAGATTGATTACTGACTATTGAGTAGGAAGCATTCATGATGGATACACGATCGATACAACTCGGATTAGTAGCCGCCGGATTCATCACCACCGGCTCACACGCCCAAAGCGATCGCACAACTGGGCTCGATTTCGTCACCATTACTGATGCTGGCAATCGGGATACCAATGAGTTTGAGGTGCCGCTCGGGCCTGAGGTTCGGATCGGAGGCGTGGACTACGAATACCGTATCAGCACCACGGAAGTGACGATTGCCCAATACATCGAGTTTGTGACCGCCTATTTTCCGATCTACAAGAAAAATACAGGGTTGGCCTTTGGCTTTATCGATTTCTCAGGCACATACATCGTCGCGTCAGGAAATGATGTATCCATCTTCCCCGGTTTCTCTGAACATCTCGCTGCCGACATGGGCTGGGTATACGCAGCTCGTTATGTCAACTGGCTGCACAATGAAAAAATCAACGAAGAATGGGCCTTTGAAACCGGGGTCTATGACACAAGTACCTTCACGGTAAATGATGATGGCTCATACAACCATCAGGCGACCCACCACCCCGATGCGCGGTACTGGATGCCGACACTTGATGAGTGGATCAAGGCGGGGTACTGGGATCCAAACAAGAACGATGGCGAGGGCGGGTATTGGCGCTACCAAAACGGCTCAGATATTGAGCCGCTGCCGGGGCTTCCTAAAGACGGCGGCGAACGCAATGCGGGTCAAGGGGATGAGTTCCCGCTGCCGGTGTTGTCGTATCCCAGTGTCATGAGCCCGTGGGGCATGTTCGATATGGCGGGCGGGCTCTCTGAGTACACCGAGACGGTGTATGAGGGGGACTTGGGAAGAAGATTTAGGGGGGGGACAGACCATTCTTATGATGAATTTGGTTATCGCTTTTCTCAGGACATCATCGGATACACGCCAATCGATAATGTAACGACCTATCTCAAAGGATTTCGGGTCGCCTCAGCGGTTCGTTCCCCAGCAGACCTGAACCAAGATTGGCATGTGAACTTCTTCGATGTGTCGCTCTTTATTGAGCGTTTTAATGCGGGTGATCTGGCTGTCGATCTCGATGGTGATGGGGATCTGGATATTCATGATGTATTGATGCTGCTGGAATACATGGGTTAAGTTTGTCAAGAATGCAGGGCCAGGTGCCCAGACTCGACGCAAAGCGGCGCAGTCGAGATGGCGATACAATGCGTATTCAAAGCCCCGACTGCGCCAAAGACTGTGAGTCGGGGCACCCAGCCACTTTCGAGTGCGTTTTTTTGTTGTGTGTTATGAAGTGATTCTGGGGGAGGTTGTGGATTGGCGGATGATGAGTGTTTCGTCCAATGTGACAGTCCGCGAGGGGATTGGTTCGGTGGCGGCTAATCGTTCGGCGAGGAGTTCGCCTGCGGTTTTGCCGGCGACTGCGGCGGGGAGTGCGATGGTCGTCAATGGCGGGGTTGACATTTTGGCGGGGAGTTCGT
Organism: Phycisphaerales bacterium; assembly: GCA_016764015.1. The sequence goes on along the minus strand of JAESSR010000333.1, from coordinate 10,600 downwards.
CATTGAAGGCGACGATGGACATGTCTCTTGGGATGGACATGCCGAGTGTGTTGAGTGATTGGATGAGAAACATGGCGGTGATGTCGTCGTAGGCGATGACGGCGGTGGCTTCGCCTTTTTGGAGGACGAGTTGGCAGTAGGACATTGCGGAGTGGTCGGTGCGTTCATACCCTGCGATTGGTTTTAAGCCGCGGTGTTTGAGGATTGATTCGTATGCGTTAAGGCGGAGGGCGACGGAGGTGTGTCGGATGCCTCTGGGGTTGAGCCGATCGGTATCAAGGTAGGCGTATGCGATTTTGGTGTGACCGAGTTCGAGGAGGTGGTCGATGGCTTGGTCCATGCCGTGGTGTTCGTTGAAGTTGACTGCATCGCCACCCGGGCCGGCAAGCCCGTTGATTGACACATAGGGGATTTCGTGCTCTTCGAGTTCGTTGAGATCTGTCTTGTCGCGGACTTGAAGGGCAATGGCGCCGTCGACGCGCCAGGATGGGAGCTCGTGTCCGGAATAGTCTGGATCGAGGAAGGTGGTGCAGACATGCTTGTTGTTGTCACGGAGGACACGAACCGACTCGGAGAGTGCTGTTCGGTTGACACCATCTGAGGCCCACCCGACGACGGCGACGAGGTTTGTTTTTTTGGCGCTGATCGAGCGAACCATCGGGTTTGGTCGGTAGTTGAGTTCTTCGGCGGCGTCGAGGACGCGTTGGCGGACCTCTGGGCGGACGCGGAAGTTGTGTGTGTAGCCGTTGATCACACGGGAGGCTGTGGATTCAGCGACGCCTGCCATTTCGGCGACTTTGGCGAGAGTGATGCGTTGAGTTCTTCGCTTTTCCATGGTGAATCCGGTGTTTGAGCACAATCAGTACTGTTGTTTCGGGCGTGCAACATCCCTTGGTGAGGGGTGTATGCGTTATTATACAAAAATGAGCACCAGAAGCGAGTGTTGATACGCTGAATCGTGGGGCAAATCTTACTGAGTGGTTAGAATGGTGGGCGTTTGACCGGTTTGGTATGAGAATTTGATATTTGGAGTGTGGTATGCGGATGATGCAGCGTTGTGCAATGATGTGTGTGGTTGGGCTGATGAGTGCTGTTGCGATGGGGCAAGGGCATGGTGGGCCGCCGCCGGCGAATGTTGTTGTGGATGAGGTTCGCGTTGAGCGGCTTGTCCAGCGACGGGTGGTGACCGGTGAGATTCGATCACGGTTGGTGAGTATGTTGGCTTCGCAGGTGGAGGGGCTGGTTGTTTCGATGACTGCTCAAGAGGGTGATGTGGTCTCGCGCGGGCAGGTGATTGCCAAGCTCGATGATGTGCGGGCGCGGATTGCGTTTGATCGTGCGATGGCGGATGTTGACTTTGCGGCCGCGGTGATGCTTCAGCGTGAGGCCGAGTATGAAGTCGCCCAGCGTGATTTGGGGAGGCTCGAAGAACTGACACGGATGGGATCGAGCGGGGTATCGCAACTTGATGAAGCCAAGACGCTGGTGGCTGCACGCAGCGCGTTGATGGCGCAGGCGAAGGCTGAGTTGGTGTCGGCGAAGAGTGATCTGCATCTTCGGGAGCGGGAGCTTTCGGACATGACGATTGTTGCGCCGTTTGCCGGGCGGGTGCTGAGCCGACAGAGCCAGGTGGGGCAATGGGTCGGACGGGGCGATGGGATCGTGACTGTGGTATCGCTTGATGAGCTTGAGGCGTGGGTTGATATCCCCGAGGAAGTGTACACGGCGGTGCAACGGACACAAGAGAGCGGCGGGAAGATTGAGATCGCGATGCCAGCGCTTAAAGGGGCTGATGGTCGCATGGGCGGACGCGTGTTCGGTGAGATACTTGCAATCCTGCCCAATGCGGATTCGTTGAGCCGATTGTTCGCGGTGCGGATTGGGGTGAGTGCGAAGGATGAGGATGGGAAGAACTTGTTGCGCCCGGGGATGAGCTTGTCGGCGTGGATGCCTACGGGGACTCCCGGTGATTTTATTACGGTGAGCAAGGATGCGATCGTGCGGACTGCGACGGGCGAGATTGTGTACTACTCGGATGATGGGGTGTCGGCGATTGCGCCGGTGACTCGGTTGTTTGCCAGCGGTGATCGGGTGGCGGTTCGGTCGCGGGTGTTGAAGGATGGGATGTTGGTTGTTGTTGATGGCAACGAGCGGCTGCGTCCGGGACAGGGGCTTGCGATTCAAGAGGCGGCGCGGGATGATGTTGTTGGCGGGGGGGAGTGAGGATGAAGGTGCGTATAGAGCTGCAACGGATACAACTCGGGTTCATGATTGCTGGAGTGTGTGCTGGTGGTGCTTTGTCGCAGGGTGATGCTGATTTTGGGTTTGATTTCGTCACCATCGGTGATCCGGGAAATCGGGATACGACTCCGGAAGAATCGACATTTTCAGAGTTCAACTTTCAAGGGCCGATTATGGGTGGTGTGGACTATGAGTTCCGGATGGCTCGGTTGGAACTCACTGTGGAGCAGCACTTTGAGTTCGTTGTTGCGTATTTGCCTTTTTACGAAAAACGGACTGGACATGTATTCGGTTTCTCTTTCTTCGTAGGGGATGGTATTCGCACGGCATTTGGAGTTGCTAGCATTCGCGAAGGTATTTCATTGAATCGGCCTTCCGATATGAGCTGGGAGTACTTGGCGAGGTATGTCAACTGGCTGCATCATGGGAAGGTTGTTGAAGCATGGGCGTTTGATTCGGGCGTGTACGATACCAGTACTTTCACTCAGAATGATGATGGGACATGGAATCATCAGGCGGCTCACAATCCTGAAGCAAGATACTGGATACCAACGCTTGATGAGTGGGTGAAGGCTGCTCACTGGGATCCCGACAAGGATAACGGCATGGGTGGGTACTGGATATTTCAGAATAGTTCAGACATTGAGCCCATTCCGGGCTTGCTTCCAAGTGAGGGTGGTGAGCGAAATGCTGGCGATGAGGGGTTTCCATTGGATGTGGGTTCCTTCCCGGATGTCATAAGCCCGTGGGGGATGCTCGATATGGCGGGTGGTATCGACGAGTTTACAGAAACGCCAGTTGAAGGCAGGGGGCTTTTCACGCGAAGGATGAAAGGCACGGTTTACTTTGATGATTTATATGGGTTCGACATGTCTCGCGATATTCTCGGTGTTGCGAGAGAGGGCGCTGTGGTACTGTGCGGCACATTGCGGCTCACCACAGGCCTATTTCATCCCGCGGACCTGAACCAAGACGGGCAGGTAAACTACTTCGATATCTCGATGTTCATCAGACTCTTCGCGGCGGGGGATGAGCGTGCAGATTTTCGGCTTGACGGCGCGTTTGACATTGACGATGTGCGGGTGTTTCTTGGGCTAATGAGTGGGAGTGCGTAGCGATGGATATGTGGGGCGTGCTGTTTGATATTTTGATTTTGTTGATGGCGGCGTTGTCGCTTGGGGTGGTGTGTGAATGGCTCAAGCAGAGTCCGATTTTGGGGTATCTGGTCGCGGGGACATTGCTCGGTCCCAATGCGCTGGGGTTTGTGGCGAGTGCCGATGAGGTAACGGCGCTGGCTGAGCTTGGTGTGGCGTTGTTGTTGTTTACGATTGGGTTGGAGTTCTCTTGGACGAGATTGCGTCGACTTGGCCCGGCGGCGTTTGGAGGCGGTTCGGCGCAAGTGATTGTGACGATGGGGATTGGATGCGCGATTGCGTTGGGCTTTGGGTTGGAGTTGCGGACAGCGGTTTCGATCGGGGCGATCGTTGCTTTGAGCAGCACGGCGTGTGTGCTTCGGCTGTTGGTTTCGCGGGCGGAGATTGAGAGCGTACATGGGCGGCATGCGTTGGGGATTCTGTTGATGCAGGATGTCGCGGTTGTGCCTTTGGTTTTGCTGGTGACGGTGCTTGGTGGCGGCGGGTCGTTTGAGCAGGTCGGTATGGATGTGTTCTCGGCGGTGGTCGGTGCGTGTATACTGATCGCGGTGCTGTATGTGCTGCTCAATAAGGTCGCTCCGCGGGTGCTCGGCTTGTCCTCAATGCAGCGGAACCGGGACTTGCCGATCTTGTTGGCGTTTGTGATGGGGCTTGGTTCTGCGTGGGGATCTCACAAAATGGGATTGTCGCCTGCGTTAGGCGCGTTTGTTGCGGGGATGATTTTGGCGGACTCGCCGTTCGCTACACAGGTGCGGGCGGATATTGGGTCGTTGCGGACACTGTTGGTGACGCTGTTCTTTAGTTCGATCGGGATGCTTGGCGATCCGGCGTGGTTTGTACAAAACCTGCCTGCGGTCGGGGCGTTGGTGGTTGCGATTGTTGCGGGTAAGGCCGTCATAATTTGGGTTGTGCTTAAACTGTTTCGGCTCACGCATAGCAATGCGCTGGCCTCGGGGATTTGTTTGGCACAGGTGGGCGAGTTTTCGTTTGTGTTGATAGCGGTTGGGCGCGGGACGGTGATCGGCGAGGAGTTGTTCGCGTTGTTGATCTCGGCGACGATCGTGACGCTGTTCTTGACGCCATATTTGGTTGCGGGTGGGCCGAGGGTTTCGATATTGGTTGTGGAATGGCTTGGGAAGTTGAAGGTGCTGACTCCGAGCGCGGAGGGTGATGCGGACGAGGTTTCGCAGGCGAGTGGGCATTTGGTGCTTGTGGGCTTTGGTCCTGCGGGGCAAATGGTTGGGCGTGCGATTGTCGAAGTTGCTGATGGGATTGGCAGGCAAGTGGCGGTGGTTGATTTGAGCCCGGCGATGATTCGGCAGGCGAAGCTGATGGGCTTTGATGGGTATCTCGGTGATGCGTCGCAGCCCGATGTGCTTGAGCATGTGGGGATATTGCGTGCGGGGGTTGTTGTGGTGGCGATTCCTGATCCGGCGGGTGCTCGGGCGGTGGTCGGGTTGATACGATCGATTGCGCCTGATGTGTATATCATCGCGCGGGCGCGGTATCACCGGTATATTGCCGAGCTTGAGGCGAGCGGGGCGCATGAAGTCATCGATGAAGAACAGTTGGTCGGAGGCGTGTTGGCCGAACGATTAAGCGTTCGGCTGCGTGGAAATAGTGAGCAGTCGGTTGTAAACATGTCAGAAGAGAATGAGTTGGAGTGACTGATGGATATTGTGCGATGGTGTATATCTCGGCCTGTGACTGTGGCTGTTGGTGTGTTTTTGGTTTTGATGTTTGGGGTAATCGGCGCGCGGGCGATCCCTGTTCAGTTGACGCCGACGGTGAGCAAGGCGACGGTGACTGTGACGACTGTTTGGGCGGGTCGGAGCCCGGAGGAGGTTGTCGATGAGATCACCAAAGAGCAGGAGGAGATGCTCAAGAATGTAGAAAACCTTGAGCGGATGAGCTCGACGAGTTCAACGGGGCAGAGCCAGATCACGCTTGAGTTTGGGATTGGGTCTGATGTGTCGCGGGCGTTGCAAGAGGTGAGCGATGCGCTCCGTCAGGTGGCGGCGTACCCTGAGGAGGTCGATGAGCCGATTGTGGTGGCGGCCGATGGGGTGAGCAGCGGCGGCGGGGCGATTGCTTGGATCATTATTGACTTTGATGATGAGAACCTGGCCAAGCATGCGGACTTTGATCTGACGACAATCTTTGATGAGCTTGAGAAGGAAGTGAAGCCTTATCTAGAGCGGGTCAAGGGGGTGGCGACGGTCAATGTAATTGGTGGGCGCGAGCGCGAGGCAAGGGTGCTCGTCGATGAGTTTGCACTGGCCCAGCGGGGGCTCAATCATGTGGATGTGATCAATGCGTTGCGTGGCGAGAACCGGAATGTGTCGGCGGGGAGTATCGCTGAGGGCAAGCGGGATTATCGCGTTCGGTTGATCGGGCAGTTTGACGAGCCCGAGAAGATTCTCGATACGATCGTGGCGTTCCGAGGCGGGCGGAGTGTGTTTGTGCGCGATGTGGCGACGGTTGAGATTGGGTACAAAAAGCGGAGCGAGTTTGTGCGGTCGCTTGCGCGTCCGGCGATTGCGATCAATGTGATCCGCCAGAACGATTCGAATGTTCTTGAGATTATGGACGAGTTGCAGATTCGGCTTGAGGATGTGCGGCTCAAGATGCTGCCGAACATTGGCGGAGAATCGAGTGCAGGGTTGATCGGGCCGGACTTACGATTGCGTCAGGTGTATGACGAGACGATTTATATCCGCAGCGCGATTGGATTGGTGACGAAGAATCTGTGGATCGGCGGGACGATCGCGGTGATTGTGCTTTTGATTTTTTTGCGGAACTGGCGGGCGACGGGGATTATCGCGATTGCGATTCCGATCTCGGTGATCGGGACCTTTTTGATTATGCTTGCGCTCGGGCGTTCGCTCAATGTTGTTTCATTGGCGGGCTTGGCGTTTGCGGTGGGGATGGTTGTTGATAACTCGATTGTGGTGTTGGAGAATATTGATCGGCGATTGAAGCTCGGCGAGTCTTCGATGGAGGCTGCTTGGCGGGGAGGCAAGGAAGTATGGGGCGCGGTGTTGGCATCGACGCTGACGACGGTGGCGGTGTTTGTGCCGATCTTAACGATTCAGGAGGAGGCCGGGCAGTTGTTCGCGGACATCGCAATCGCGATTGTGGGTTCGGTGAGTTTTTCGTTGATTGTATCGGTGATGGTGATCCCGACGGCGTGCTCACGGTGGTTGAAGCCTGAGAAGGATCATCACGGGATTGTCAAGCGGGTGCTCGGCGGGCTGTTTGGGTTGACGGCGTTGAGCAATCGGTTGATTGAGTTGCTGGGGAGCATATTGCGGTGGACGATGAGTGGGAAGGCGGGGTGGACGGTGCGTCCGGCGGTGATCGCGGCGATGACGGGGGCGAGTATGTGGGGGGCGGCAGTGATGATGCCGCCGATGGATTATCTGCCGGCAGGGAATCGGAATCTGGTGTTCGGTGGATTGACGATCCCGCCCGGGTTGTCGATCGAGGCCAAGGAAGCGATCGCGAGTCGGATGGAGGCGAGGATCTATCCGTATGCGAAGGCGGATATGGATGAGCCGGGGTGGGCCGACGGGTTGGAGCCGATCCAGATGTTCCCGGGGATGCCGGTGTATGAGCCGGTGGGGATAAATAACTTTTTCATTGGTGCGTTTGGATCCGGGATGTTCATCGGCGCGACGAGCCAGGACCCCGAGGTAGTGATCCCGGTTGGGCATCTGCTGACGGGTGTGATGATGAGTGTGCCCGATTCGTTTGGTGGTGCGGGGCAGAGTTCGTTGTTTAGCGGGCTTGGGAATGGCGGGGGGATCCGGGTCGAGATTTCTGGGCCTGATCTGGATCGTGTCAATGCAGCAGCGTCGATGATGTTCCGCGCTGGGGGGATGGAGTATGGGTTCGGGAAGGTCAAGCCGAACCCGTCGAACTTTTCGGTACAAGAGCAGGAAATGCAGATCGTGCTCAATGATCGTGGGCGCGAGTTGGGGTTGACGACGCAGGGGTTGGGCGTGGCGATTCGTGGGTTGTTTGACGGGGCATTTGTCGGGGATTACAAGGTTGGGTCGGAGACGATTGATCTGGTGGTGCTGCCGATGGGTGGGCGGATGGATACGCTCGAGCAGATTCGGTATGTCCCGATCGCGACGCCTGCGGGTGTTGTGGTGCCGGTCGATAGCGTGGTGGATTTCGTGCCGACCTTAGCTGCCCAGGTGATTCAACGGATCGAGGAACTGCCGAGCGTTTCGATTGATGTGACGGTGCCCGAGACGATGGCTGTGGGCGAGGCGATGGCGTGGATTCAAGAGAACATGATTGACGCAGCCAAGGAGCGCGGGTTGATCGATCGCACGATGCGGGTTCGGCTCGAGGGGAGTGCTGCGGATCTTGAGCAGGTTCGGGTGTCGCTGTTGGGCGCACGCAATGTCGATGGTGCGGGCTCGAAGGCGACGCTGAGCGCGTTGGCGGTTTCGGTGTTGGCTTTACTCGGCTCGGTGGTTGTGTACAGGCGTGGGAAGAAGAATGGGAATCCGTTTGTGATGTATGGCGTGGTAGGCGCGTTGATTCTGGGCGCGATCATTGCTGGCTTGGCATGGATGGTTGTCGGGCATCCGGAATACATGACCGCGAGAATGGTGTGGGCGTTGCTGGTGACTTATCTGGTGATGTGTGCGTTGTTCGAGAGTTTTTTGTATCCGTTGGTGATTATGTTCTCGGTGCCTTTAGCGGTGGTTGGCGGGTTTGGTGGATTGGCGATTGTGTATCAGTGGTCGCTGATGGATTTGACCAAGTCGCCTCAGAAGCTTGATGTGCTGACGATGCTTGGGTTTGTAATTTTGATTGGTATTGTGGTAAACAACGCGATTCTCTTAGTGCATCAGGCGATGAACTTTATGAGTGGGGATAAGACTGATCCGACGCATAAGGACGCGATGGGGGCTGTAGATGCGATTGTGCTCAGTGTGCAGACGCGGATTCGCCCGATCTTTATGAGTGTGTTGACGAGTGTGGGCGGGATGTTGCCACTCGTGCTGATCCCGGGTTCTGGCAGCGAGATGTATCGTGGGCTCGGCTCGGTGGTTGTTGGCGGGCTGGTTGTGTCAACGGTGTTTACGCTTGTGTTGGTCCCGATGTTGTTCTCATTGGTGGTTGATATGAAGAAGGGGATGGGGAGAGAGGCAGTAAGTAGGCAGTAGGCAGTTGGCAGTTGGCAGTTGGCAGTTGGCAGTTGGCAATGGATTTTGTATTGATCGTGGTCTTCTTTGTAGATTGGTGATCGAAGATTCAACGAAGATGGATTGGTTGAGGTACAGTATCATCATGAAACTCGTACTCGTTTTTCTCGGCGGCGGAATCGGATCAGTGCTTCGCTACTCAGCGGGGCTCTTGGTTGGTCGCTTCACACCTCAAACAGCCGACACCCCCCACTGGCTCTCGATGTACCCCGTCGCGACCCTACTGGTCAACCTACTTGGATGCGGGCTCATCGGGCTCGCATGGGGATTGCTGGGTGATCCCGAAGAAGGCAACGAGGCACTCCGCGTCGCGCTCATCGTCGGCGTGCTCGGCGGGTTCACCACCTTCTCGTCCTTCGGGTGGGAAACACTCGATCTCATGAACTCCGGACGCATCGCCACCGCAATGGGTTATGTGCTCATCAGCGTCGCTGTCGGGCTCTTCGCCGCCTGGGTCGGGCACAACCTCGGGCTCGCGCTCTCCTCAGGAGCCTAACCCAATGCTGCTCTCCATCATCCGCCACGGCCAAGCCCAAGCACAATCCAACACCGGACGCGATCGCGATCGCACCCTCACCCAACTCGGACACACCCAAGCCCAAGCCGTCGGGCAGTACCTTTCCAAGCTCCAATCCCCCCCCACCCACATCTTCGCTTCACCCTATATCCGCGCACAGCAAACCGCACTCGACATCTGCGCGTCGCTCAACCTCATCCCCACCACCGACAATCGCCTCGGCGCCGATCAGGGACTCACAGAGATGCACGCCCTCATCGAAGAACACCAAGACAAACACTCAATCGCCATCGTCAGCCACATGCCCACCGTCGGCCAGCTCGAATCCTTACTCACCAATGGCCCAGCAAGCTCAGGAACTTCCCTCTGGACCGGCCAAGTCATCACGCTTGAAATCCCCGATGGCGAACTCATCGCCAACGCAACAGTGATCGATCGCTATCGACTCGAATCCTAATCTGATTCAAGCACATGCTTGGTGATCCACCGATCAATCCGAGCAACCTGCGTCGGCAAGCCTGCAAAGATCAGCTCATGACCAATCGGGTATGACCATCGCTCCGGTTTGCCAAGCTGTTGATACAACAACTCCCCCGTCGCCGCCGGCACCGCTTTGTCCGTCGTTCCATGAAGCATCAACACCGGAATCCCTCCCATCTCCGTCGCCGTGTGATACGCATCGAGCTTTGAACTCAGCAGATACCCCTGCGAGAGCACCTTTATCTGCTCCGTGGTCGGCTCGCCCATATCCGTGGTTGGTCTGCTTTCATCATCACCAGAAAAATCAAACACCATCGCATCGATCCAACTCTTATAGTTTGATTTGATGGCAATGGTTAAAAAGTCCGCCCCGCCGGCGATCAGCACGGCTCCGCTGTAGGTTTCGGGTGAATAGGCGTACACCGTGGGCAGCATCATCGCCCCCCCAGACATACCTACCAATATCGTTGGCTTGTTGGCAAGATTTGGACGCAACTCAAACAAATGATCGATCGCCGCCTTGGTCGCATACGCCCCCTCGGCTACGCGTTCATCGTTGATCACTGCTGCTTGCTGGGCGATCAAAAGCTCTTCTCCAGCGACAACCTTCATCATCGCATGTTGGGTGAAACGCGATGGATGCGAACGCATCCGTAGGATTTCATAGCCTTGGTGGTGCCAATAGTTTTCGAGTGCGTCGACGATGACATCGGGGGTGCCGAACATTCCCGGCAGCAAAACGATGGTGCCAATCGGATCATCCTGCTCTTGCTTTTGGTCTGGATCACGACAAGTAAACCAGGTGCGTTGGAGTTCGACATGATCCTCGGCTGGTTCGGCAACAGCAGCGTCTGATTCGATTGGGGTTGCGGAGACGAACTTGAAAGCGAGGTCGGGGAGGTTGGATGGCGATTGCTTGCCGGTGTCTTTGGTGAGGTCGGGGTTGGATTCGTTCTTTGGATTGGGAACAAACAAGAACG
>JAESSR010000332.1 GCA_016764015.1 Phycisphaerales bacterium | reverse complement strand
TCGCCTACGAAGATTGGGGCTGAGGATCGGGCAGCGGTTTGGAAATCACTGAGCTGGTGGCAAGGGGTATGAGCAGCGGGTATGAGCAACGAGGAGCGTACGGGTGAGTGAGCATCAGAAACTGAACATAACAATTGAAACGGTACAAGGCAGCCGATCGCATGAACTCAAGCTCTCCGGAAAGAGTTGCTGGGGGAATCTGCTTGGGCGATTCGCGCTGCCTGGGGCTGGGGCGATTGATGAGCTTGATGCGTTCTTCAAGGAACACTCTCCGACACGGATCATCATGCGTGGGTGTCCTTCGGCGTGTTTGCTGGTGATGTTGTGGGTGCGGTCGATCTGGTTTGCTGACGGCGGGGTTGAGCTTGTGATTGAGTGGGATGGTGTGGATGATCCGGCGACGCAGATGGGGCGTCAAGCTGCGGGCAAGCTGGGGTGCATACTTGCTGACAAGGTCGAGTGTGATGATCCTGAGGGTGCGTGGAAGCTCTGGGGGATTGATGTGCAAGGCGAGATCGGGATGCCTGAGGAGGCGTTTGATCTGCTGAGCACGATTGTGGATCTTTGGGATACGGATTTGCATCAATCCAAGCTGGGGGTGGATTGGAATGATTCGGTTGGGCATGCGCTTGGGTTGTGCAGTGCACGCGGGCATAAGCGTGTTGGGATATATGGCGCGGGGACACATACGCGGGCTGTGGGTGATGCGCTTTTGGAGCCAGGCGTTGAGATTGTGTGTGTGATCGACGATGATTCCCGTCGGCATGGGGATCGGATGTGGGGCTATGAGATTGTGTCTTGCGAGCGGGCATTAGAGCTTGAGCTTGATGCAGTTGTGATTAGTGCCAACTCGATTGAGGATCGGCTTTGGGATCACTGTGCGGTCTTTCGCAAGCGTGGGATCGATACATTGAGGCTCTATGGCAGTAGCGAGCATCATCCGATGGCTACGAGTTAAAACGGTTTTGATTTATCCATCTGATACGGCGATAGGCGGCTGTGTGATTCGCTAGTATAGTGGATATGACAGTCAAAGCACAAAGCAAACCCAGTACTCATCCATTTCAAGAGCGTCTCAATGGCGAGGCTATCCTCAATGCGCATGGTGAGCCTTCACAGCCGAGCGAAGCGTTGGTCTTTGAGTGCGACACGCCTGTGCCCACGATGCTTGTGCAACGGGAGTTGAACTATCTCAACTGGCTTGCGAGCAGGCTTGAGGGCACTGGTCGGGTTGTGGAGCTTGGATGTTTTTTGGGAGGATCGACTTCGGCGTTGGCTGGGGGGCTGAAAGGCAACAGTCGATCAACGAAGCAGATTTTGACTTATGATTGCTTTGAGACGCCGCCTGAGTTGAGCCCTCATCTTGAGGCTTGGCTTCATGGGTATGGGCTCAAGCCTGATCAACGATTCCGAGATCGGTTTGACCAACTCAATCGCAACTGGCTTGACCAAGTGACGGTTCATGATGGTTGGATTCCCAGCGATGCTACGCTCGAACAAGAGCGAGAGGTATATCCTGAGCAAGAGCCGATCGAACTGCTTTTTATTGATGCTGCAAAAACTTGGGATGTGCATTTGACAGTGTTGCGGGCCTTTGGTCGTCATTTGGATGTTGGTGCGATGATGGTTCACCAAGATTTCTTTGACATGCATGTACCGTGGATCCCATTACATATGTGGCAACTGCGTGATGTGCTCGAGCCGATGGATGTGTTGATGGGCACGCCGTCGATCTCCTTTCAATGCACAGACAATATCGCCGATCGGCTAGATGATCTTTGGGCCAACGATGACTTGAGCGATCGTGATAAGCGACGCTCGTGTTGGGATCGTGTGTATGAGTATTGGAGCGAGCTTATTGGCGAGGATGCATCAGGATTCCTGCATGGACACGCTGCGATTCACTCGCTGCATATGAATGATGGCGAAGAGTTTGCACGGTACGGGCGGATGTATGATGCTTGGAGCCGATCTGCAGAAAGCAAGGGTGTGTATTTCACAGCAGGTTGGCCGGATGAAATCTCTGTGGCACCTAGTGCATTCGAATCCACCGATAGTGATTCATTGGCTGTTCAGGTGCTGTCAACAGAATGTGCTATCAGAGGCTCGCGACTCGATCGCCCTCGTGAGGGCGAAGAGACAAACTTCTTCCCCTTGAAACAGCGGATGGATATCTGGGTATCAACCATTGATCGATTGCGATCAGAAGGGCATCGCCGAGTAGCGTTGTTTGGGGCTGGAAAGCATACTTCTTGGCTATTAAATGCTGTCAACTTTGAGGATATCGAGATTGCATGTATTCTGGATGATAGTCCAACTCAATCGGTCATTTGTGGTGTTCCAGTTTTAGCTCCCGAACATGCCCAGTCCAATCTTCTGGGCGTATCAGTGATATTGCCATCATCTGATTCATTTGAGCCTCAGATTCTCGCGCGATTGAGAACCTTGTATCAAGATACACCCGGCATCGATACCCCTCCTGTCTATACACATGATGACATGAAGCTGAGGTATACATACACAAAAGGGAATCTATGCCCACAGTGGGTATACAAAGTAAGCACGACTGAGCAAAAATCCCAACTGCATCCATTGAGTCTTCAACGCACACTTGCCAATGATGTATTAGAGCGTGAACAGCTTCAACTCCCCGCTTCTCGCGGTTGGCTGGATGCTTTTTATCAGCATTACCAAGTGCCGAATTGGTCTGTTGGGTACACAGTTCAATCTGACGGGGCGTTTTTATGGGATTTGGTTGAGGGTATTCGTCCTCAAACTATTGTCGAGATTGGGACTGCTTCGGGAGTCTCGACGGCATTACTCGTTGGTGCTATTGTTGAGTTTTGTAGTCCTGAAGCAAAGGTGTATAGTTATGATGTTTCAACTCGGTGCTACTTTGACCCGAATCGGCCTATAGCTGCTGCCCTTGGGGAAATGGCACCGGATTTACTCGACAATGTTCGCATATTTACTCCTGCAGATGCCGTTGACGCTGCATCCCAGTTCAAGGTTAGTGAGGTTGATTTCGCGTTCATCGATGGTGATCACTCCCATCCATCCCCAACATTGGATCTGCTGTCGTTGCTTTATTCGCTCAAAGCCGGCGCATGGGTGGCACTGCATGATATAGAACTGAGCCAACTCCGCTCTGCATCGGGTGAGCGAGAGTGGCAACATGTGACAGGGGCTGAGAAACTTTTTCATTCCTGGCCTTATGAAAAGATACAGCCGGCGGGGAGTTGTCCTGAGCAGAGAAATATCGGAGCGATTCGGATGCCTGACAACTTGGCTGATGTGGTTCCACATCTTCTGGGGTTGCTGCGGTTGCCTTGGGAAATACACACCAAGCCCAGCCCTGAGATTGCTCGTGCTTTAGCTCGGCTCGGCGAGTTCGATCAGTGAACACACTTGATAGATGCGAGTTCTTCAATGTCCCACGGGCAGATTGCTTGTAGGTAGGCTTGTTTGGCATCAAGCATCGGTCCGGGGGAGAGGGTGCCGATGACTTGGAGTGAGTTGGGTGCGTGCTGATCGATTGTGATGCCCATTGATTGGATGATGGATTTGATCTGCTCGAGCCCTTTTCCTCGGGGTGGGCCGACGATTGAAACTGATTGAGATGAATGTATTGCCAGTTGCATTTTGAGTGCTTGCTTGGCTGCTGATTTTCCGGTGAAGCGATCCCATTGTTGATCATTGAGTCGTGCGATTGGTTGTGAGCCGATCGTGCGTTCGAGTTCGGCGCATCCTTGTTCATAGCCTGCTATTGCTTGTTCTTTGATACCGATTTGACGATAGCGTTCGAGCATTTCTGTCAACGCGATGGCTTTGAGATGTGCAGGAGCGTATCGCTCGATGACCCAGCCGTTGTTCCGAACGAGGCGGTAGAGGATTTGATTGAAGTCTCTGCCGGTAATTGTTTTTCGATGCTCGAACTTGAGGGTGCGCGAGTGGTGGATGGAATAGTCGGCGGCGATGAGTTTGGCGCTCAGGTCGTATTCTTCGACATAGTACCCGAATGTTGAGTCGTAGCCTCCGACTTCGAGGAAGGCATCTCGTCGGATGGCGCACCCGCACCCGACGGGGACTTCTGGGAGCCCCCCCGCTTCGTGCGATCCATCGGGGAGGAGAATTTCGCCGCCGACGATTGCGGTTGATGGGTCTACTTGTGCAAGGTATTGACCGACTGGACCGGAGCACAAGTGAGAATCATCGTCGAGCATAATGATCCATTGTGCTTTGGCATGTTGCGCACCGATATTGCGTGCGCCCGCGCCCATATTTTCATCAAGGTGAATCATCGTGACTGTCATGCCATTATCGAGTTTGCTCGGAGCGGTGGCTGCACAATCTGAAGCGTTATCAACAATAATCACTTCGAAGTCGCCACCGAGTTGATCAAGATTGAGGGATTGGAGTTGATCGAGCGTGTAGGCGAGCTCGCGGGGGCGGTTTTGGGTTGGGATCACGAAGCTGATTTGCATGCAACAGAGTTTAGCCGATGATCTGGCTTGGTGCAGACATTGAATGGTTCTGTGCATCCGCATGGATGTATTGAGCACCGAGGCTTTGGGAATGGGCGATGATTTGGGTGCGAGCAACGGGAATATTGCCCAGGACTGAGCCTTCGATTGCTGCACCGAGTGACCCGATGTATGCGGCTTGGACAAGGCTGGCATCGCTGAGCATTGAGACACATACGCCAGCGAGGAGGGCATCGCCGCACCCGAGGACATCGATTGGATTGTGTGAGAGCGCGGGCAGATTGACTGGATCATTCTCTGGGGTGACGATCATCAAGCCATCTGCCCCCAGCGTGACGATTACTGCTTTGGATTTTGTTTCAATGAGTAGTGCTTTGGCGACTTCCTCGATTGGTGAATCTTGATCGTTCATTGCTTGGCGAAGTTCGTACTCGCATGGGCAGAGCATGTCGATGCCGTGCATGGAGAGGGATGATCGCCCGCCGGAGACATCGCCTGCGATGAAACCGACCCGATCACGCAAAAGTGATACAAGCTTTGCTGAGAGCCCGTTGCTGAGCATGCCTAAGCCGAAATCAGTTAAGAGCAGCGCATCGATATTGTCGACTGCATTGACCTGGTTGATCAGTTGTTCTCTTTGGTGTTGGTTGAGATGAAAGGGAGTCGATGAATCGAGCTTCATGACTTTTTCGCGTCCGACGAGGAAGCGATTCTTTTCGGGCATGTTGCCTTCTACATCAACGGGAAGAACCTCGATACCTGCTGCGTTCATGCGATCTATAAATGGTGATGAATCAAAGCCAGTTGGAATCGGTGTGCAGAGCACTGGGCGAGCGCCGAGGGCAGCGAGGTGCAGGGCGACTACCGCTGCCCCGCCGTCATATCGGCTGATGGAATCTGGGCACAGCGAGAGCATCGGGTGTTCTTGGGCGATCTCAGGCCAATGGCAATGTGTGTAGATGTCTTGGATGGACTCGCCGATGACGAGCACTTTTTTCATTGCTGCTTTGGAGATGAGTTTTTCGATTCTCATCGTTGAGAGATCGTTCGTGTTGGCGAGTTGGGCAAGGCGGGTGATGTCTGGGTTTGAGCGTGAGGTTTTCTGGATTGATTCGACGATTGCAGATGAGGAGAAGACAACATCGGCGCTTGAGAAGACGACGCGCCCGCCAAAGTTTTCGACGATGTCTCGTTCGTCGACGAATCGTTGATCGTCCTTCTGGGCGTACTCGGCGCCTTTGATGTAAATATCTGGCTTGAGTATCTCAAGGAGTTCGACCGCGGTTGGCTCATGGTGGATATAGACCCAATCGACGAACTCGAGGGCGGCGAGGTTTTCAGCGCGGAGTTGCTGAGTGAACATTGGTCGCCCTGGGCCTTTGTTGACATGTTCGTCGGCGGTGATTGAGACGATGAGCCGATCGCCTTGGGCGGCTGCGAACTGAAGATGGCGGATGTGTCCAGGATGGACGATATCGAAGCACCCGTGACACTGGACGATGGAATGCCCTGACTGGGCGAGCTTGCGCCGAACCTCTGTGAGGGTTTCGAGCGAAAGAATCTTGTTTGAGAGTGTGTCTGCGTGATCCATCTTCGTCAATGGTATCGGCGATTGACTCTGTGATGGTCGAATATTGAATGGGATGAGGATAAATCTGCATCTTGCCTGAGCGAGTTGCTCAAAGGAAAGGGCCGATACACGCAGTCGCTTGCATCGGCCCAGACATGAAATCAAAGGAATGCTTGTGTGAGATGGTCAACACAAGTAAATACGGTCAAGCGATCAGAACTTGTAGACTGCTTGGAAGTAAACGAAATCGATGTCGTCGTCAGCACCGGTATCGGTGAAGAAGTCGTCAGCGAAGAAGTGTGAGTAGCCGCCTTGGATGGTCAGGTGACGATCGACCAAGTACTTGACGGTGAAGTCGAGTTCTTGACCGACGCTGCCTGATGCACCCGGAGCAGTTGCGCGGAGGATGCCGCCGCCGGCGTTGTAGACGGAGTCTGTATCTTCGGTTCTTGTGAAGTTGTGCAGGTCAGCTTTGACCAAGAACTTCTTGTGTGGCATGAATGAAACGCCTGCGGAGATATCGGTAATGTTCTGACGCCCGATCAGGTCCATGTAGCCGTTGTAGGCGTGCCCGAGTGGGAAGAGCTGGTTGAAGGTTTCGACATCACCATCGCCTGCGGTTTTATCACCCGATGAGATATCAAAGCCGATGTAGACCTTCGGTTTCCATTCGGAATCAAAGGCGTAGTACACCTGTGAAGCGAACATGTACGCGCTGATATCGGCGCTGCCGACATCACCAAACTGGTAGGCACCTTCGACATCGTAGCCGAAGCCTGAATCGCCAAACTTGCCGAAGAGCCTTGCACCGATGGTGTGCCGTTCTTCGATGCCGGTTGTGCCGTTGTATGCTTTGGCTCCATCGGTTTCGAGTCCGAGGTAGTAGAGGTCTATGCCGATGTTTTTGTCGCCGCCAAACTTACCGGTCGCGTATACACCCCAGAAGTCCGGGCCATCAGCCCAGTCATTGAAGCTGTATTTTTCTACTGGTGTATAGCGTGTGTAGAAAGCGTCGATGCGCCAGCCGTCGATGTTGAATATTGCGCGGGCACCATCCCATGAACGCTGGGAGTTAGACCAAGGGAGGGTCGAGACTAAGCGTTGTTTGCCGAAGAGAAGCCCCTGGCGTCCCATGCGGATAGTCACTTTGTCATCCTTTTCACCGAACGGGAATGAGATATCGACAAAGGCGTTTTGTAGATCAATCGCGTCGGCGTCGAGCCCACGGATTCCACCGGCGAGATCACGATCAGAAGCGACTGCGCTTTCACCTTCGACAAAGACCCGGAGGTTGTCGCCGAAGTGCCAATCGGTGTAGAGCTGAGCGCGGGCGAGTGTAAATGAATCGTCCGCGGTGGTCGCTGGTGAGAATCCGAATGATTTCCATGTTTCTGAGCGGATGCGGAGCTCGCCGCCGACTCCGACCCATGATGAGCCATCGTCGTTGAGCTTTATGTGTTTGATGTCATCCCAGTAATCGGTGCCTGATTCTGGGTCGAAAGCTGACCAGTTTTCGTCGAAGCGAAGGGTCTTGAACTTTGGATAGGAGATTGATGTCGAATCCGATGGCTCGGCCGATTCGTCGTTTGCAGCAACTGCGAACCCTGCTGTGATTGCGATTGTTCCTGCCAACGCGGCTGTGTTCAATCTTTGAATCCCGTTTCTATTTCTCATGCGTGTCATTGCAGCCTCCAGGCTTACAAGTTTTTATACCCGCGTGGTGCACGCCGAACATCGACGCCGATCGCCCGCGAGCGAGTTTTCCTAACTTTAGAACTCATAGAACCTCATCAACATCCCCCGCATCCATGTGATGATGAAGCACCTGTCGCTCCGGGGATTGAATCGGCCAGCTCGCAGAGAGCTTGGTAGTAGGTGTCGGTGTCGAGCCCGATCAGCGTGGCGCCGAAGTGCTCGGCGTCTTCGCTCGTGACAATCTCGCCGTAGTTAATCGACGGGATGTGATACGCAATGAGCAGCGGCCAGGCTTCTGGCTGCTGCTCAAAATATGGATGGATGCACAGGCAAAACCCTGCTGAAGGATGATCGCCCAGAGGGACTGACATCGCGAACTCGCCGGGTTCTAAGAACTCGGTATCGAACTTGATGCTTACAGGGTACCGAACAAACTCAGCATCGTCGAGCATCTTGATGATCGTCTCGGCGTCGATGTACATCCCGTTTTTTAAGCGGGCGTTCATCGCTTTATCGCTGAGGTGATCCTTGAGCGCGATCTGTGCATCTTGTTGGGTAAGCTGGCGTGCCATCTGTGTGTAGTTCCTTTATCCGTTTGATTGGCGCCCGATTTCTCGGGCTGTTTTGTATGAATCAATCAGAGATCGATCAATCCTTGTAGCGGCTCTTGAAATCTTCTGATGCTTTCTTACGAGCGGCAGCTTCGTTGTCGTCCATCTTGCCCAAGAACCATTTATGGTTATCAGAGTTGAGGACTTCTTCGAGCTTGGCATCAAGAGCCTTCGCGGCTTCGATCAAAGCTGTATCGCCAGATTCCATGCCGTGCTCTACGAGCTCACGGAGTTCTGGGATGTACTCAGAGTAGAAGTTGCGAGCGATCTCGTAAGTGCCGTGCCAATGAGTGTAATCTGGAGCCATCATTGAGGCGCCATGACGAGCACGGCGGCCTTCGTGATGCCAGATTTCAAACCATGTGAAGTCGATCTTGTTCGCGAATGGAACAGGACTCTTCAATGGCTTGGCGAGCTTGTAGAGTTCGCCGCCGGGACGAGTGAACTTCTCGTTGACCAGATTGACCAAGCCGTCATACTGAACATAGAAGTTATCTACCCACTGTGTCTGGTGACAGGCAAGGCAAACATCTTTCATGTTTTCGCGACGAACCTGCCAAGGCACATTCGCGCCCGGGAGCCCCATCTTGGCATCAGCAACTTCTGGGCGTACGGAGACCGCTGGACGGTTGTTCCAACTGATCCGCATGCCGACATCATGGGTAACTTCTTGATTTCTGGTCTGCGACATGTGGCATGTTGCACATGTTGGGGCAGCCCAGTAATCCTCGCCGACGATCCACTTTTCGTTATCCAAGTTCATTTCATCAATCTTCGAGAAGAAGTTGATGCCGTGCTTGGATTCTTCGTAGATCTCCTTCTGAGGATGGTCAGGACCAAGGTGACACTTGCCACAGGTGTCAGGATGACGGGCCTGCGCCACGGAGAAATCATGGCGTGTATGACACGCATTGCATGATCCTTCCGAGCCGTCGGGATTCAAGCGACCGATACCAGAGTTTGGATAGGTTGCTGGATCGAGCTTGCCGCCCGGAAGAACCTTGATCTCGGTGCCGTGGCACTGCCAACAGCCATTGACTGCGGCTGCCGAAACGCCTCCGGGGAATCCCTGCGTGATCATTCCCTTGTTGCCTTCGACGACTTCAGCGAGCACATTGTCGAGCGATCCCAATATCCGGCCAGCCTTGGCATGGTGGGAGTTGCTGAACTCTTCGACTTCCTTGCTATGGCATCGTGCACAGTCCTTGGGAGTCACCAGAATTGCAATGGTGAATCCTTCGTGCTTGAATGCATCGACATCATCTCGGTCTGCGTTGTGACATTCGTAGCACCCAACATTGCCACGATAATGTTTACTTGAACCCCACTGCTGGTACAGACCAGGGTTCAACTTCTGATGACACTCCAAACAATCTTTGGATTGGCGTGACATCTCTGCAGGAGCAAAGATTTGTCCCATAGCCGACGAGGCTAAGGCACATATCCCGGCGACCAACAACAGTTGTTTGCGTCTCATGACCATCTCCTTTACTACAGCGAAACACTCGCTGCTTCTATTACACTTTGTTTCTTTGTTTCTTTTAACGCTGGATCGGTGTGATAGACCGTGTCGATGGTGAGTTCACCATAAAGCACAGGGATCGTCACACGAATCAGAATGGTGTAGATCAATGCACCGAATGCCCATATCCCGGTGCACACCAAGACCTCATTGAGTGTTGGTACATACTCAACGATTTCGCCGAGTGGCGAGGGGATAAACGCGGGGACAATGAGCCCCATGCCTTTTTCGATCCAGATACCAACAATCATCGCCAAGCACGCAAGGTTGAGCACCCAGCGTCTTTTGCTCATCGGTGTGAGCAATGCGATCAAGGCCATCGAATTGAGCCCGATTGCTGTCCATATCCAAGGGACCAAAGCATGATTGCCGTGGAGCCCGAAGAACAAGTACTTGGCGGATACCGAATGCGATGTCCCTGTGTAGAACTCGGTAAAAACTTCGGAGATCAGCAAAAACATATTGATACTCAATGCGATCGTGATGATCCCTTTGAGTGTCTGAATTGCTTTTTCTGAGACCGGGTATCCGGTGACGGTGCGGATGACCTGAAGTGTCAGAATTATCAACGCTGGCCCAGCTGCGAATGCTGAAGCAATGAACCGAGGTGCGATGACGGCACTATTCCAGAATGGACGAGCACCCAGACCGGAATAGAGGAACGCGGTGACGGTATGAATACTCAGTGCCCAAGCGATCGCGATAAACACGAATGGGATATAAAACTTCTTCGTTGGTTTGCGTTTGTTGTACGCGCACCAGATGAGATACCCACAGATATGCATATTGAGCAGCAGGTAGCCATTGAGTGCGATGACATCCCAGGTCAGAATCGAGATGGGGAAGTTAAACCGGAGCAACAAGTGATGGAAGCGATCCGGGCGACCCAGATCAGCCATGATGAACATCAAACACATGATGATGGCGACCACCGCGAGGAGCTCGCCGAAGATCACCAGATTGTGGAGGTCTTTGTTTTTATACACATACACCGGAATCACCAGCATCACCGCAGCAGCAGCGACACCGACGAGGTAGGTGAAGTTGGCGATGTAGAGCCCCCAGGAGACCTGATCGGTCATGCCTGTGGTGCTCAAGCCTTGGACGAACTGTTTGGCGTATGCGTTGAGCCCGAAGAGGGCGATGACGGTCAGCGAGAACATCCAGGTGTGGTATTTCCAGTTGCCTACAAAGCTGAGCCGAAAGCAACGCCAGAGGAATCGGGTGTACTCTTGAGCGAATGTTTTCATGCCTCACCTCCCACTGGAACCGGGCCGGTAGGTTTTTTCTCGTTCATTGGGTCGCGTTCATCAAAGTAGTAGAAGAACCTTGGCAGGGTCCCCACTTCTTCCTTGAGCACGAAGACCCGCTTAGTTTCGAGGATCTTGCGTACATCGGATTCGGGATCGAGCACATTGCCGAAGTGACGGGCGCCCGTTGGGCAGACTTCAAGACACGCCGGCATTTTGCCCTCGCGGGTGCGGTGGAGACAGAAATGACATTTCTCCATCACGCCCTTTTCACGCGGACGGTTCGAGAGATAGCTCATATCTGGATTGATCTTGTCGTTCGGAATCGAAGGCTTGCTGAAGTTGAATCGGCGAGCCCAGTACGGGCACGCTGCTTCGCAGTACCGACACCCGATGCACCAGTCGTAATCGATCACGGTGATGCCATCTGGTTCTTGCCAAGTTGCTTCAACCGGACACACCTTGACACACGGCGGATTGGCGCACTGGTGGCACTGGATCGGCATGTAGTAGTGGTCATCCGAAGGCACGCTTGCTCGTTCGTAGTGATGATCGCCTTGCTCGATATCATTGGTTCCGCGGGGCATTTCGAGCACACGGATGTACTGGATTTCTGGGCTTCTGGATTGATTGTTTTCAGCGACACATGCGTGTACACATTTTCGGCACCCAATACAGCGAGTGAGGTTGAGCGCGTATACAAACTCCACGCCATCCATCGCTTTGATATCACGGATATTTGGACGGACATCGTAGCGTTTTTCAACCTGTACTGAGATGCGTTCGAGGGCGGTTGCCATGTCCGCGCCGTCCATCTCTTTGTAATGCTTCTGGATGAACTTAGCCATCGAGAAATCATCGCTTTCTCCGAGTTCACGCAATGGGCTCAATGAGGCAGCCATCGCAGCGATCGCACCGGTGATTGCGGTGCCGGTGCGGAGAAAACTTCGGCGGGTGACACCCGGGCGCGTTTCATACTCGCGTGTGCCGCAGCCGCAACCAGACGCTTGCTCTTCTTGATTCATGATCGGAAGTTTCATCAGTGGTCTCCTCCGTGTGCGTCGCTTTGTTCAGTGCTGTGTGAAGACGAACCATCTTCGAGCAATCGCCACCGTTGGAGCGGGTTGCGCTCATTGATATCATGAGCATCCTTGGGATGCTGCTCGCCCATGCGCAGGGTGTTTGGGCCCGGCAGCGGCGACATCGGGCGATACGCCGGATGGTGCGGATCATGACACTGGGTGCAATTGAGTTTGTTGGCTTCACCAAGATCGGTGTTCCAATACCCGATGATCTTGCCATGGGTTCCGTTTTGCCAGTCTCGATAGACCGGGCCATGGCATTGGGCACAGAGTTGCTCTACATGGTCATACCCAACGACCTTGCCGCCACGAAGTGTGAGTTTGTCACGGTTGTCTTTATCATGACAGTTGAGACATGCGTCGTTGGCGCCGTGCTCGAGCACGATGTTGGTATGCTGGGTGAGTGCCCGTCCGGGTTCTCGTTCGTTCTCGAAGAGCGAATGACAATCGTTGCATCGTTGGTCGTATGTGCCCAGATTGATGATGGGGGGATCGGTGAGCGCGACCCGGAATGCACCCAGGACGATTTGCTCCGCTCGTACCGCAGGTATCTCGATGAGTGGGATATCTACCGTGCGATCCATGGCCAATAAGCCGCCCGCAACGATCAGAAAACCAATCCCTACGAAATATCCGGCCAACGACTGATGTGATTGCGAACTTTTCTGGGTCACTGTTCGATCCTCCTGCGTGGAGTGCGAATCCCTGATTACAGACATTTTGATCCTTTATGATATTTATCGCCAAGCAATAATTCTTGTCTTTCAGGAGAAACAGACCTATTTATCTTAAATGAGAACAAGTCTCAGCTTCATTTATCCCTCCTTTCGCCTTGTATCTAAAATCACCTTGAGGAGACTCAAAATAACGAATCTGTGGAATCGCTTTGTTTGCAAATGCTTACAGCGACTCAAATGCTCAATCTCGCTCATTTTACTTGCGGTGCCGATGGGGACTTGCCTTGTTGGATGTGAAGATCAGCAGAAATCGGTCATGACCATTTATGCCGACTCGTCGATGACACCCGCTCTGCAAATGATCGAAACGCGCTTTGAGCTTGACCATCCGACGATTGATCTGGAGCTGATCTTTGCGGGTTCTCAGACCCTCACGATTACTTCAATAATAAACATTCATGGAATCAAGGATGCCATCGCGCATTCGACACGGATCATCATCGCCCATCATGATGTACCCGCGGGTCAATACACGCGCGATGGAGCTCTGAAAACTCGCCGAGCCGAAGACCTCGCGGAGGGCGTTGATGGCAACACTCACCATCGCATGGCTGTTGACCTGTTCGATCTGTTTGTTTCGCCCAAACCGAGATGATTTCCCGCCGACAAGCACGACGGGTTGGATTTGATCTAGGCCGTGTCTGACGGCTCGTTTTCCACGCAAGAACACGCTCTTTTCGCCTCCCCCGCGCCTGCGGGGGAGGTGCCGAACGAAGTGAG
>JAESSR010000331.1 GCA_016764015.1 Phycisphaerales bacterium | reverse complement strand
TATGCCAAGATGTTCCAAGAGTCGGTGCAGGTGCATGCTGCCCATGATCGTGAGCCTTACATTTTGAAGTATGATCTCGATTCGGTGTTGGTGCTCGCGTTGTTGCGTCCACGCGGAAGAGAATATTTCACGGTTGGTGATTTGTCTCGTGGGTTCCAGACGATCAACAAAATGCTCCAAGGTCGCGCTGATCGCCGACCTGTGTGCAGCGTTTCGTTCCTCGGGGCGATGTCCAACAAACTGGTGAAAGATGACCAGCATCTTGATGAGCCGAGCTTTGAGACGGTGGTGCAGACAATGCACGACTCAGGATTCCGAGGGGATGTGTATCCTTCGCCCGCGATGTGGCACTGCGCCGATGTCGGCGTGTTCCCGAGTTATCCGTATCCAAAGGGAATCGATAGGATGCGTGCGGGCAGCAGCTAATGGCTTCGGTGGATTCTTACAAACCAGGATTCGTTCCCGATGCGTTGATCAATCGGCTCGCACGGTTCGGGCATACATTGCCCGCGGTGGCAGGGGTTTTTTCATCGGCGGATTTGATCTGGAAGCCTGATACCGATTCGTGGTCAGCCCTTGAAATCGTGTGCCACTTGGCAGATGAAGAATCCGAAGACTTTCCGACACGGGTGTTGTTAACGCTAGAAGATCCCCAGCTAGATTGGCCGAAGATTGATCCCGAAGGCTGGGCAAAGGCTCGCGACTATCAATCGCGTGATCTCAAATCAGAGCTCGCGCGGTTTGTAGAGCTGCGAGCGAAGAATATCGAGAAGCTCCATGCATTGGATGATCCTGATTGGTCGAGCACGAAGGCACATCCACAGTTTGGTAATATGGTCGCATCGGATTTGCTGGCCGCATGGTGTGCCCACGATGCATTGCACCTCCGTCAGCTTTCAAAGCGCCTCTATCAACTCGCGGTTCGTGACGCAGGCACAGATTCTACAACTCGGTATGCTGGAACCTGGTGATGGCTTTGTCCGAATGGGCATTTGGCGTATTGGGAATGGGCCGAAACGGGGACAATCCTAACGGGGACAATGATGAATCGAAAACAGATGCTGCTCTGGGGGTTTCTTGGGTTTATCGTTCTGGCGATGGTCGGCGGTGCGGTCGCGGTGCTGTTTCCGAGATGGCGATTTGGTGATGAGATGCTCGGCTCAATTATACTCACCGGGTTCTATGTGCTTGGTGGGATGGCCTTGATGATTTACGGGCGGCGGATGCCGATGACTCGGGGACTGAGTCTGGTCGGGCTGATTGTTTCGTTGGTGTTTTTCTTGGTTGGTATCTGGTTTAATCGCCCGCTGAGTTGGCGGTGGGAGAGCATTGTGTTTTCGAGTGGTTCGATTTCGTTTGCGCTCGCCGGCGGGCTGGCGCATCGGGTCTTTGTGTGGCCCATCAAGACGAGGGGATTGGGTGGGTCGGTGCTCAAGTGGAGTTCGGTCGTCTTTTCGTTGGCGATGGTTGGGATGATAGTATTTGGGTTTGCGAATGAGGGGACGGGGTATTGGGGGCGTGGGTATTTACGGGTGATGTGGATTAGTGTGATTCTCACCACGGGGACGACGATCGCGACGGGTATGCTTGCGTTGTTTGGTTCAAAGCCCGGTGATGATGAGCCCGGTGTGCTTGGTTCGACGATGCTGGTGTCGATGACCTGTCCGCGATGTGGGGTAATAGTCGAGGCACAATCGAATCGTGAATCAAGGTGTTCTGGCTGTCGGCTCAAGATTCGGGTTGAGGTCGAAGAGCCGCGGTGCAGTTGTGGATACCTGCTTTATCAACTCGAAGCCGATACCTGTCCAGAATGCGGCAAAGCAATCGCGGCTGATGATCGTTGGGGCAATGAAGATCGTGGTTAGAAATCTCTTCGAGATTTTAACCACGGCACCAATGGAAGAGTTTACCGTGTCCAGCGGTGTGCGATGGGCATGCGGCGTCCGGGGCCGAAGGCTTTGGTGGTTACCTTGAGACCAACCGCCATCTGCTGGCGTTTGTATTCGTTGCGATCGATGAGTTTGCAGATTCGATTCACTGTATCAGCATCGAAGCTTGTTTCTTCGATGATCCGTGACGCGTTCTGATGCCCTTCGATATGGCGCTGAATAATTTCATCAAGGATGGTGTAGTCAGGGAGTGAATCAGAATCGAGTTGGTTGGGGGCGAGTTCGGCGCTCGGCGGTTTTTCGATCGTGTTCGCCGGGATCGGTGGCGAGTCGTATCCGAGTGCTTTATAGTGTTCGTTCATGTATCGGCAGACTTTGAAGACCATGGTCTTTGGGATATCGGCGATGACCGCGAGCCCGCCGTTCATGTCGCCATAGAGTGTGCAATAGCCAACCGCGATCTCAGACTTATTTCCCGTTGTTAAAACCAGCGCACCTGTACGGTTCGAGAGCGCCATCATCATGGTGCCTCGGATGCGTGATTGGAGATTCTCTTGGGTGATATCAGGGAGTGATTCGCCGAGCTTAGGCTGATTGATTTGATCGAACGCAGGGTTGAGCGACTCGCAAACCCCTGCAAAACCAGTCTCGATCGGCATGGTGATGCAGTTCATGCCCATGTTGGCCGCCAGGTCGAATGCGTCGGTCTTTGAATGATCAGAACTAAACTTGCCCGGCATAGAAACGCCAAGAACATTGTCCTTGCCCAGTGCGCGGACTGCAAGTGCAGCGACGATTGCTGAGTCGATCCCGCCAGAAAGCCCGAGACAGACCTTCTTGAACCCGCATTTGTTCACATAGTCATGGATGCCCAGTGTGAGCGCATCGATGATGATGTGCTCGTCGTCCATTGGCGAATGTTCAGTCGGCGAGAGTTGTTCGGTGTCGAACACGATCAAGCCTTCATCGAAGCGTTTGCATTGAGCACAGACCTTTCCTTGCTGATCAACAACAACAGATTGACCCGAAAAGATGAGGTCGTCATTCGCGCCGACTTGATTCACCGAGACGACAGGGACTGTGTGCTCGCGTGCATGAGCTGCGAGGATATCGATGTGCTTGTGCTCTTTTCCAAGGACAAACGGCGATGCCGACGGCGCGATGATAATCTGTGCGCCATGGGCAATGAGTTCGGCGACAGGATTCGTATCGCTGGCGTATCGGCTGGAAAATCCTGAGTCATCGCCCTGCCAGAGGTCTTCACAAATCGCGAGCCCGACCTTGAGATCGCCGATTAGCACGACGCAATATTCATCGCCAGCGGCGAAATAGCGATCCTCATCGAAGACATCGTAAGTGGGGAGCAATCGCTTATCGTAATAGGTAATATACTTGTTGTTCGTGTAGACGACGAGCGAGTTGGAGACTCCTTCTTGCGTATCTACAGGCAATGGCGTGCCGATGATGATCGAGATGTCCTTCGTATGGTTCTCGCCGATGGAATTGACCATCGCCGCACATTCTTCGACAAAGCCTTCGACATGCAAAAGATCCCGAGGCGGATAGCCGCATATGACAAGCTCCGAAAAGACAACCAACTTGGCGCCTTGCTCGCGTGCAGCGTTGATCGCATCGATGATTTTGCTGGTGTTGCCCGCGAGGTCGCCGACGGTTGGATTGAGCTGTGCGAGTGCAATTTTCATTGGACAATCATATGACGATTACTCGTAGCACAGGCGTCCCGCCTGTGGTCTTTTGAAGAAATGTACTGTGTAAAAAGTCATCACAGGCGGGACGCCTGTGCCACGGGTTAGGTGTGGTCGGCGTCTTCTGAGTCAACATTCAAACCCGGGCGAAGACGCAACCAAGCGATTCCAAAGCCCGCACAGGCGAGGTTCACGATCGCTTCGATAGCCGTCACAAAGAGGACTGCGATGACAATCGGGGTTTCGCCGCCTTGGTCTTCGGTGAGTGCAGCCGATGAAATGCCGACCATCGAAGCGATCGCGATGGTCCCAGCTTCACGAGTCCCGAGCATTCCGACAGGCGAAGCCATTCCAATGAGGAAATAGGTCGCGCCCAAGAGCAATGAGTCGGCCCCTGAGATTGGTAGATCCAGCACGATGGCCGCGACATAAAACCGGAGCGCGAACGAGCCGATATCAAGCACTCGGAACACATTGCCAATTACAGCAGCCCGTTGATTGGCGAGTATCTCAAAGCCGATATGAAGTCGGCTGTAGCTATCGGTCGCGGTGAGCTTGTTGCCCAAGAGTTTGGCGACCCGGCGTGTGCCGACATCGCCTTTGAGCTTGCGAGCGATCCATGAGCCGAGGAGTGTAGATCCTAAGATACCGATCCCAGAAACAATCCACCAGAGGGTATTGATCTCGCGCTGCCAGAGGCTCGCCAGGGTGATCGGTCCAAACACCGCAAGCATGAGCAGCGTCACCGCGACAATCCAGGCCCCGATGGTCAATATCGGTATTTTATCGCGTCGATTATGGATGACAAACCGAGAAACAATCGAGAGCTTGAATGGCAGATACGCGAGCAGCGTCGAGATGGCGTTGGTCGCGATGACATCGGTCGGGCGGAGCTTATGAACAGGATTCATGACCACCCAGAAGAGCATGCCGTTGAACCCGACGGAGATGGTTGCGAGTCCCATCAGCATCATGAGTTCGGTTGGCGTAGCCTGTGAGAGCTTGGAGAGTTGCTCGCGGTTTTCTTCGCGCAGCGCCATACTCACGGCCCATCCAAGCGCAGCGATCGAGCCCATGAATCCGATGATCTGCACCAGAACCATCGGCAAGCTCCGCTTGGCAACAGGCGAGTGATCGACTGCAGGAGCTTGGGCTGGGTTGGTTTCAGTTGAGTCGTTCATTTGGAAAGTCGAAATGCTGCTCGGATGGGTTCAGAATTATTGGGTGCAGTCCAGACATATATCGGCTCGGGGAGTGAATCGATCCGATCTATAAGTTGATCAAGTTTGATAGATTCAGGGAGCCATCGGGACTGTGCATACCGGTTGATCTCGGAGAAACTCACCACAACAATGTCGATCCCTTGGCTTCGCAGGAAACCTGTCCATTGTAAGGGGGCATCCGGGTGTGCAATGATCGCATCTTCGATAAGCCAATGGTCGTACACCGTGTTGTACACCATCGGCGATCGGAGATACATCGGGGTCGCGTCGCCGAGCAGATACACTGTTTCTTCTGAATCCAGTATGGTATTGAGTGTCGCCGTCCAAGGGGCGTCGTTGATTTCGATCTCGCCTGTGAACACACCCGTGCCCAGATCAACAAGCTGAAACGGATTGCCCCCCGACTGCACAGCAGTCACCGCCACAACAATACCCAGAGCAACCAACGAGCAAATCTGCGTGATACGCTTGTGGAGTTGCTCGATGGGCACCGATGCCAGCCCGAGTGCACCCGCGCCAATAAAAATCGGCGCCATCGGCACAAGGAACCGTGATTGGAGATGGGTCAACAGCATCCAACTGATGATCGGCAGGATTAATGCGAGCGAAACGACCGCCCCGAGTTTGCGCGTTGTGGGGCGGGCGATGAGCAGAATGCACCCGATGAGTCCAAGCAAAGGCGTGATGCCCCACTGGATATTGGTCAGCCCACGGTACCGCGATACATGATCTGTGCCATCGGAATCGGATAGTACAAGCAAGCTCAGGCGATCAATCAACGAGCCGTCAAATTGATGGGCGACTTGATACAACGCGTGCTGATTATTCGTCCAATGTCCATGCCCAAAGATCGAATGAACCTGCGGAAACACGACATTGCCCGTTGCGATCTCGTTGCGGATCATCCAGGGCAAGAGCGTTAGCGTCCCGACACACACGCCAAAGAAAATCGGCTTGAACCAGTTCCTACGCGGGATCGTCGAGAGCAAGATGACAGCAATAGATGGTGCGATGAAGAACAATGCCGTGAGCTTGACGCTGCATGCCCCGCCCACGATCAATGCTGCAATGCACGATCGGCTCATCGGTCTTGCGCGGTGTTCAATAGCAATCGCCAAAGCACCAACACCCAAGAACACCATGCCCATCTCGTTGTACGCCAACGACCCAACAACGATCAACCATGGGGTGCAGGCCATGAGCATCCGAGCGAACCGAGAAGCGTATGGTTGTTTCTGGTTTGTGTCAGGCAGGTATAGCTCTATACACCGATCAGCAACCTGCCCCATGGCAATGCCTGAGACAATCACAAGCAACGCGGAAAAGAGCTGTGTGCTCATCGCAGCCCGAGCATCGCTGACAAAGAATCCCGATATCCCCGAATCAGTGATCCGAGGCGAGCCAGCCAGATGAGCAAAGTGCAGATACGCAGACTCGAAATAGCCCGGCAAGAACGAATACACATTGTGCTCGCTGGGCCAAATCCGACCCGCTTCGAGCCATTCTCTTGGGAGCTGCAAGTGATAGCTCAGCGCATCATACCCACCAAACTCTGAATCCCATGACACGCCGGGCGGGTTGCAGCTCATCAACACCACAACAACGCACCCGAGCACAAATGCAACCCCAGGAAGTGAAAGTGTTGTTTGACCAATCGCTGTGTTGAGCCCGTCGAGATACGAGCGCCCGTCAATCGCAACAAAGGCACAACCAATGAATATCACGCCCCAGGCGCTGAGCGGATTGAGCACCCCAAGCACACCAAGCCCGTGTGAGAGCGTGAGCATAATGGTGAATCCCACTGCCAGTTCAATGATCCAGCGCGTTGGGAGTTGGCTTGTCCATGTTCGTACGATGCGTCCAAGCCCGAGTGAGCCGATGAGGTAAATCAGTGGAATCCACACGCTATTGAGCACGGTGAAGACAACCGCGATCACTCGATCAATCAGGGCTCCACCTTCGCCGATCATGAGCAACAAACTTCCACATGCCAATGCGATCAATGCATAGACAAACACCGCCCGTGAGCCTGTGAGTCTGGATTGGAGTGGGGCATCGAGCATTGGTTATCGTGATTGTACGACAGCGAATCGAACTCGGCGGCTAGGTGCTCCTAGAATCACACATGGGTCTAGAACCAATTAAACCAGTATCTTCTCAAGGTGCACAGGGCAACGACAATTCGCTCGCAATCTTTGAGCCATTGTGTGCAGTTTTTCGCCGAGCACTCAAGGAAGAGGGGCTCAAATACACCCCCGAGCGAGCACGGATTCTCGATACGATCATCGAGTTCGATGGGTTGTTCGAAGCCGATCAACTCCTCGATGCACTCAAAGCCAAAGGGTACTCCGTATCCAAGGCGACGGTGTACCGCACGCTCAAGCTGCTCGAATCATGCGCGATTGTTCAGCATGTGCTCTTCGATCGTGACCAATCGCACTACCAGCTCGCCTTCGGCAAGCAGGGCAATACGCTGTTGATCCATGTAGATACCGGCGCAGTCGAAACCATCGAACTACCCGAGTTGATCGCGCTGCGCGATCAAATTTGCAAAGCCAAGGGCTTGAAAGCTCAGGGTCACAAGCTACAAATCTTTGTCACCGCTGCCGATTGATTACCTGATTGATCGTTTTCTCTTTGAACAACCAAGCAACCCAAAGCACCCAATCGCCATCACGCTCGGCGATGGTATCGCAATGATCCCCACGCCCGCGACTGTTTCGTAGCCCCATTGAGTCGGGTGCCATTGGATGTCGAGCTCGCCGTTGTGGAGTTCAGTTGTCCGCTCGAACTCGGCAAAGCCATAGTGCAGTCCATCGCTTTGTTCAAAGACGATCCCAACGGAGAATACTTCGTCGACTGTGAATATCCCGAACTCATCGGTGAGATTATTGACGCCGTGCATCGCGCGGAATCCATCAACGAAGTTGCTCTGGGTGCCGATCGTATCGCCGCCCTCAAAGCCCTGAGGCCCAAAGTAGGCGATCAACTGTCCAGCAAATGGATCGGGGATGAGTGTTTCTTTGGTCGAGCGTGCGGTCATGGTCAGCCGACCCATGCCCATCCAGACGAAGTCGCCTCCAAGCCCGTTGAACTGCATGAAGAAGATCGAGCCGCCGGGCAGATCGCCAATTTCTGGCTGATCGAACGCGCTTTGTGTGATGTTCAAGGCCTGCCCAAGTTGAGCTTTGTTGGGGGTGGCGTCAAAGAGTTTGAGGGTGTCGAAGGCGGGGTTGGTGTTCTGGAAGTGGATGACTTCGCCGAGCGCGTTTGGGCAGAGCAAAGAAAGAGCGATCGCGGCAGAGAGGAGATGCTTCATCAACACAGTGTACACGATTTTAGCGGATTGCAACACGCATCGAAACCGAACTGGCTGCATCATGGAGCGCGACCACCGCCCAATAGGGCACCTGATCGTTGGCCCGAATCCCAAGAATCAATCCGTCGGCTGATTCGGCATCCATCTCGCTGATCTTGGTGATGACCGTTTCAATACGCTGAGGTTCATCGCCAATCCCACGCACGAAAACCTGCTCAATCTGTATGAACAGATCCGCGTTGAGCATCGGGATAGGAAGGGTCAATCCGGTATTGATCAAATCTGGGTCTTGAATCTCAGGCAGATCAGCACGCAGGAACCACTCGTGTCCAGCGATCGAGGCACTGGCCATGAAGAAGATCAAAATGACGAGCGTCACATCAACCATTGGTGTCATGTTCGGGCCGAACCTCGACGAGCGGGTCAACACATTGCGCTGCTTGAGTGGGCGCGGTCGTTTGTACTCATTGGTTTGTGTTGTCTGCTCACTCATGGGCGTTTCTCCGTCATGAGTTCCACGCGAGGTACACCAGCATCTCGCAGCTTGTGCATCACCGGACGCACGACACCAAACGGCGCATCGCGATGCGCACGCACACGGATTGGTGTGTCAGGATCACGGGTATGCATGCCTGAGATTTCACCCGCGAATCGTTCGCTTGAGATTTTGTTGCCATTGATTGAGAGCGTGCCATCCGCGGTGATCCCCACGATGATCGGATCGAGCTCTTGCGATTGGTTGATTCCGGTTGATGACAGCGGGAGATCGATCGATGCCTTGCGATCAATCGCGAGCTGCCCGACGAGCAGATAGAACACGATCAGCACCATGACAATATCAATCATGGGGGTCACATTGATCCGGGCGCCGGCGCCCTCGTTCGAGATGATCGAGCGTGATCTCATGCTTCTGATTGTTCTCCGCCAACAGGGATCATGTCCACGATTTCGCCGGCTTGAGCCATCGCGGTGTTGCAGTGCTTCTCGACGATCGAGCGATAGAGCCCGTAGACTAACAAGCAAGGAACCGCCAGAACCAGCCCAAGCATGGTGTGGAAGAGTGCCTTCGAGATGCCGAGCGAGAGATCGGTCGGCCCGGCTGATCCACCGGCTTGTCCGAGTCGAACAAACGCGATAATCATGCCCCAGACTGTGCCGGCGAGTCCGACCAATGGGCCGAGTTCCCCAATGATTCGGAGGGTGTCGAGCGGGCGAACCCACCGGGCGCATGTGTTTGAGGCTGCAAGCTCAGCAGCGTCTCGCATCGCATCCTTGCCCTTGTGG
>JAESSR010000330.1 GCA_016764015.1 Phycisphaerales bacterium | reverse complement strand
TTCACCTCCCCCGGGCCTCCGGGGGAGGTGTCTGCGCAGCAGACGGAGGGGGTCTTCGAGATTGTGTTGATGCGGGAGGATGAAGGGCAGGCAGAGGAAGACCCCCTCCGCCTCACTTTGTTCGGCACCTCCCCCGGAAGCCCGGGGGAGGCGAAAAGAGCGTGTTCTGAGTTGAAAACGAGTCATGAGGCACGACCTAGTCCTTGATCAAATCAGCTTTTGATCAACTCACGGAGCGGTGAAATCAATCAAGATACTCCGCACGCCCAACTGGCCAGCGTTTGGCCAAAAGTTTGTACTTGGGGTCATGAGGAAATCATAGGTGTAGGCTGTGTTGTCAATCACAAGTTCAGAGCTGGGCACAATATTGATCGTCTGTACAACACCAGGATTCGAACCGGTGGGCTCGGCAAGGAAATCGGTAGTGAAGTTCATCGTTGAGAGGCTGCGTTTGCGGAGCTCGAAACGCGGGTTGATCGTTACCGATCCGTCGATGTAATCGACGCGGATGCTGTGGATGATCGAGCCATGAGGGAGATCAAAGTCAGCCCTGAGGAAGTTGCTTGAGAACGGAGCAGCGATCGCGCCTGCGGTTAAATGGAAGAAACGCGAGGTTGAAGACCCTGCGAAGATCACATCAGGCGTAAACGATTTGAAACCGGTGGTCGGCTCAGAACCTGAGAGCGAGGTAATCGTGCCTCCGACGATCAGGTTGTTTGTGATGACCACATCGTTGTTGCCGTCGATTTCGAGTTGATCGCCGTTTTTATTGACAACCCAAGCGTCGGTCGCCGGATCGTAATAGGTTTTCGTACGCATAAACCCGCCGGTGGCATATCCAAAATAAGGCATTCCGTTGGCCCAGGTGGAAAGCGTGATCCCGCTCATACCGTTCTGATTCGCTTGGACGACCATCACATCCGTCGGCACGACATCACGATTGCGATTGAAAAAGAACTGATCGTTCCCCCCGTCGTCTCCGAAGAATAGAATTCCTGGTGCTTGTGTCCAGAACGGATCAGCGAGCGTGTTGGCAACTCCAGCCTTGCTCGCATATGAAGCTTGCGGCGCGCTGCCGACCTTGAGTCGGGGGGCGAGTTCGGTAAACCCGCCGACAGATTCACCGATTCGTACGCTAATTTCAATCCAGCGTTGTGATCCATCAAACACATCACCAAAGTCGAGCTCGACAAGGAAGTTACCCTGCGTAACCTCTTGATCTTCGAGTGTGAGGGTTGGGCCGACTTGGGCGCCCCCGATGTCGGCTCCGAAGATCACAAACTCAAGATCGAAGAGCCCATCAGCCGGGGTTCCTTCGTCATTGAGGGTGCCTTGGAACACAAATGGTTCAGCCAATACGCCCGGGGTGATTGCTCCAATGGCGAAGCTGCTTGCGAGAATCAGTTCTTTCATACCCATTTTAACTCCAGTCAGTTGCACATACTTACGGCTCACTCCTATGAAGATATGCGAAAAAAATCCCAAATACAGGGGAATAATTGTATTTCATGAGGTATTCTCAAATAGTGAAGGTAAACGACCGTATACCAGAGGTAAACATATGGTAAAAACAAACCCGAATCAACGAAATACAAAGCATGATCTCCGCCAGGCAGCGGTTCGGCTCGGCGTCCGCGACGGCATTCATGCCGCCTCGATCCGCACGATTGCTCGTGAAGCGGGGGTCACCGAGGGAGCGGTCTACAAGCACTTTGTCAATAAGGATGATCTCATCCGCGAAGCGTACACCGCGATTGTCGATGAGATGGCCCGTGACAAAGCGGTACTCGTCAAAGCCGACCTGCCCTTTGAGCATGCTGTTCGAGCGTGGGTAAAGCTGACCTATGAATACTTCGATGGGAATCGGGACGCGTTTTCGTATGTGCTCCTGATGCCTCATCACATGGCCGACACACTCGGCGATATCTACACCAAACAGGGACTGTTGTTTCGAGCCTTCATGAGCAACGCCCAGCAAAGCAACCAAGCATGTCAGATGGACCTTGCCCTTGCGTGCGCATTGTTCACCGGATGTGTACTCAATGTACCAAGGCTCATTAATGAGGGGGCCTTAGAAGCACCCGCATTGCAATACGCCGACCAGATCACAGAGGCTGTACTCAAGGTATTTGCCATCGAGTGATAGTTAGACAATAAGAGGGGATTCACGCTGTTCGTGCCGACGCGCAGCGGCGCGATCGGTGTGCACTCGCTCACCCGCGTTTCCAATAATCGGTATTACCTCGTTAGTGAGGTTGAAGAATGGAGATCACTATGAACACGCTCAAATACACAACAAGCCTCGCTGCAATTGTCATTGCTGCCGGAGCGGTGCAAGCCGAGATTGTATCGGTGACCATCGAAAACACGATGGCATCGGACAGCTTCTTTTTTACCCCTGTCTGGGTCGCAGCCCACAATGGTGGGTTCGATTCATACGATAGCGGGGCATTGGCGGGCAACTTCCCCGGGCTTACAGCCCTTGCTGAAAACGGGAACACAGGTCCGATTTCAAACGCATTCTCAGCCAGTGCTGCGGGTCTCGCGGGCGGTTCGCAGGCAACCATCGCAGCGTTTGCGTTCGATGGGGATGCACCGGTATTCTCACCTGGCGAATCAACAACATTCGATCTTGATGTTGGTGATTCCATGGTCAACAGATACTTCTCGTACGCATCGATGATTGTGCCTTCGAATGATCTCTTCTTTGCCAACGGCAACCCAAACGAGCATGAACTCTTTGATGCTATGGGGAACTTTAATGGCCCGCTCGTCATCAATATCTATGGCAGAGATGTCCTTGACAACGGCACCGAGGTGAACTCGGCCGCCAACGATGCTGCATTCTCTGCAAATGATGGTCAATCGCTTCCAGAGTTTGAGTTCATTCGCAGTCTGTTTTCAGACGGCGGCGATGGTGATTATCTCGATTCCTTCATTGGCTCCAACACCGCGAACGGCGCGACCATTGGGTCATCGTTTGGTGCTGACGATCTTATTGCAACGATCACCATCACGCAGGTACCTACGCCAAGCGGTGCTTTCGTGCTCCTCGGAGGCGGGCTCATCGTTGCGCGTCGTCGAAGAGCGTAAGACGGTCCCAATCACACGCAAGGCATTCTAACAATCTCCTTAATAACTACATATCTCTTTCACCCGATGTTTTGGGTGCAGAGGTGGAGCTTTCGGGCTCCGCCTTCTTTTTTGCATACCCTTGTGCATGCGCATCTCCGTCATCATCCCAGCCGCCGGCTCATCGACTCGCTATAACCAAGCCAGTACCGATCCGCTCCCCATCCTCGGCCCGCGATCGAAGCTTGACGAAGACCTCGGCGGCAAGTGTGTTCTCCAGCGCACGGTTGAACTCTTTAACACCCGCGATGATGTCTACCAAATCATTGTCGCCGGGCCATACGATGCGGATGCGTTCCAGAGCTTTCAAGATCAACACGCCGATCGCCTTTCGTTGTTGGGCGCCAAGATCGTCCAAGGCGGCAGAGACCATCGCTGGCAATCTGTGCAGGCTGCGATTGAGTTCGTCGATGATGAATGCACACACATCGCAATCCATGATGCTGCTCGACCGGCGACTAAACCGGAGTTGATCGATCGTGTGTTCGACGCCGCAAAGTCATACTCTGCCGTTATCCCGGGCACCACTATAAGCGATACCCTCAAACGCGTCGACTCTGATCCGATCGAAGACGCCTGCGATGTCGATCAAATCGCAGCGATTCTCGGAGCTGAATCCAAATCACCCGTACATAAAGTCGTCGGGGCTATCGATCGTGCGAATGCGATGGCGATCCAGACGCCTCAGATATTTGAGCGAGACTTGCTCGTTCGGGCCTACGCCCAAGATGATCTCAGCTCGACCGATGATGCAGGGTTGATCGAACGATTAGGTGAACAAGTGATCGTTGTCGCCGGCGATCCAACGAACATGAAACTGACTCATGCCAACGAGCTGCCCTTGCTCCGTGCGATCATGGGCGTAAAAAAAACCGCTTCGCGTCCAACGCACAAGCGGTTTTAAAAATCACATATCCCCAGTAGCACAGGCGTCCCGCCTGTGTCTTGCTATCCCGGGTTCCTCAAGACCACAGGCGAGACGCCTGTGCTACCAAAGAAATCACTCAGTACCGGCGCACCACGCCCTTGACGATGCCTTGGATCTGGCAGAACTGCACACGGATTGGTTCAAAGTCAGGATTCGCGGGCTGCAAACGAATATGATCAGCCTCTTTATAGAATGTCTTGAGGGTTGTTGTTCCATCTTCGAGCAGTGCGACGACCCGATCGCCGTTGTTTGCGACTTGGGCGCGTTCGAGGAGTACAAGATCACCATCGAGGATGCCTTCATCTTTCATCGATTCGCCATCGACAATCAATGCGAAGGTTGAGCCGGCGTCATCGACGGTTGAGAGGAACTCGACAAGGTCGATTTCGTCAGCATCAGCGACTTTTTCAATCGGATACCCCGCAGCGATTTTGCCCACAAGCGGGAACTTGAGCGGGCGAGATTCATCGGGGACGGCGACACCCTCAGCGATCGACAAAGAGCGAGCCTTGTTCGCTTCGCGCGAGAGC
>JAESSR010000329.1 GCA_016764015.1 Phycisphaerales bacterium | reverse complement strand
TCCGGAGAGGTTCCTGCCTCTGGCGTGACGTCTCATGAATAGCGTCCCGGCGAGAACGTTGCTCTTTGGCTTTCTGAGCCAGCCGAACGAGTACATTAAACAAACCACCACCGATGATGATGATCAGAAATGCGTTTGCTGTTAAGAAACTGATGATATTTTGGAACACAGAACTAGTATATCGTCAAACACCACCGATTGTGCGCACAAAGCGGGTCAATCGCACGATCAATCATCCGTCGGAATTAACGCGACGCGGCCATCGCTCAATGCATGGCGAGCGATATTGACCTCAAAGACCCCCGAGAGCACCTCCTCGGTCAGTACTTCGTCGGCAGATCCATGCCCAGCGACCTTGCCAGTTTGATTGAGCACGATCGCATGATCAGCCCATCTGGCCGCGCTGGTGAGATCGTGGATGACCACACCGACCCCGACCCCGGTGCGGGCGAGGGTGTTGAGCGCAGCCATGGTCGATTGGGCGTGCTTGGGATCCATCGCTGAGCAGGGCTCGTCGGCGAAGAGATAGCCAGCTGGATTCGATGCGATCTGTACCCACGCCCGAGCGATCGAAACGCGTTGCTGTTGCCCGACGCTCAGGTGCCCGTAAGGCTTGTTGGCGACATCGCTGAGTTCAAAGCGTTCGAGGGCTTGGTTGATATTTGACGGCGAAGATTGCGTTGAATGGGCACCAAACTCGACGACTTTGCGGACTTCAAAGTCGAAGGCGAGGTTCGGGCGTTGCTCGATAAAAGCGATCTGCCTGGCTCGATTTTGATAGGAAACGCCCTTGATGGCTTGATTATTGAGGGTGATGCTGCCGGATTCGGGGTTTCTGAGCCCTGCAAGGAGTCGGATGAGGGTAGATTTTCCTGAGCCGTTGGGGCCTACGATTGCAGTGATTGAACCCGATTGAATGGCGCAGGAGACCTGATCGAGGACAACTGGCCCTTTGGGATACCGAAATATGATGTCGCGGGCCGAGATTGGCATGGAAAGATGGTAGCCAAGTGATGATTGGTTCACCAAAAATGTTGACAAATGCCGATGCACGCTACGATTACGCCATAAAGAAGAAAACAAAGAACACACAAGACGAATAGGATTTCTATGCCAGGCCGATTCCGGGACCGTTTGGTCTCCCACATTTCACACGACACCTACACCCCCAAGCCGATCCCATTGGTCG
Organism: Phycisphaerales bacterium; assembly: GCA_016764015.1. Next base: position 3,601 of record JAESSR010000329.1, on the reverse strand, counting down.
CCAAGGAACTCAACATCGAAGATGTCAAAGAGTTCGCATGGGCGGTCCGCGAGCTTCATGAAGAGGGCGTGATCGAACTTTCCGAGACCGGGAAGATCCAGCTGCCCTTCCGTCCAAATGAAGGCGAGTTGATCGGGCAGTTCCGAGGCACCGCTTCGGGCGTTGGCTTCGTCATCGCCTCCCAGAAGATGCACGGCTCGGATATTTTCATCCCGCCTCAATACACATTCAATGCACTCACCGGCGACACCGTCAAGGTGTACTTCGAACGCGACCAACGCCGCGAGCATCGCCTAGGCACGATGGAGCGACAGTACGCCGGCGAAGTGATTGATATCATCGCGCGCAAACGCGCCCAGTTTACTGGTGAGATCGACAAACGCGACGGACGCTGGCTGGTGTATCCTGACGGACGCGAGCTCACCGAGCCGATCGTGATCCGTGATGCGGATTCAAAGAATGTCAAACCCGGCGACAAGGTCGTCATCGAGATCGTTGAGTATCCAGAGAACGGTCGGCTCGCCAAAGGCGTGATCACCAAGGTGCTCGGCGAAGCGGGTCAGCCGGATGTTGAAACGCAGGCGGTGATTGCGGCGTATTCGTTGCCGAGCAATGAGTTCCCTGAGAGTTGCGTTCAGCAAGCACGCGAAGCGACGAGTCGATTTGATCAAGAGATGTCGTTGTACGAATCGCAGGGGATCGGTGCGCTTGATATGCGTAAGGATCTGACCGGCGATTTTATCACGACCATCGATCCGCCCGACGCGAAGGATTATGACGACGCGATCTCGCTCAAGAAGTTGAGTAATGGTGGCTGGGAGCTCGGGATTCACATCGCCGATGTGGCGCATTATATTCAGCCAGGGACTGAGCTTGATGATGAGGCGAAGGTACGCGGAAACTCGGTGTATCTGCCTCGCTTGGTGATTCCGATGCTCCCAGAGGTCTTGTCCAACGGCATCTGCTCGCTTCAAGAGGGCGTGCTTCGTTATGCGAAAACTTGCATTATTCGCTACGACAAAATGGGCAATGTGGTTGGGCGCGGATTGTGCCAATCGTTGATCAAGTCGAGCAAGCGGATGACCTATCTCGAAGCGCAGGCTTTGATTGATGGTGATCTTGAAGAGGCGAAGGTGCACGCCAAGACGGACACGCCTCACACCGAGGAGTTGATCGAAGCGGTGCAAGAAATGGAGCGGCTCTCACGCTTGATCCAGGCTCGTCGCCATAAGGCCGGGATGATTCATCTTGAACTACCCGAAGTTGATCTGATCTTCGACGAAGACGGCAAGGTCATCGACGCACAAAAAGAAGACGATGCGTTCACCCACACGCTCATCGAAATGTTCATGGTTGAGGCGAATGAATCGATGGCGATCTTGTTCGAGCAACTCGATGTCCCGATCCTGCGAAGAACGCATCCTGAGCCTACGCCGGGTGATGTGAATGACTTGCGCAAGACCGCGAAGGTCGCGGGGTTCACGATTCCGCAATCGCCCACGCGTGAAGAGCTCCAAACGCTGCTCGACACGACCGCGGGGACTCCGGCATCGCGTGCTGTGCATACCGCTGTGCTTCGTACAATGACAAAGGCCGTGTATTCGCCAGCGTTGATCGGGCATTATGCGCTTGCTTCGCATGCGTACGCTCACTTTACTTCGCCGATTCGTCGCTACCCGGACTTGACGCTGCATCGTGCGATGTTTGCGTATCTCAAGGCGACAAACAATGGCGACAAACGCCCGCAATCTGATGGCGAAAAGAAGGCGCTTGGGCGTGATCTTCGAGATTCAGAATATTGCCCGAGCCGCGAAGAGCTTGTTGAGATTGGCACCCAGTGTTCAAACACCGAAGTGAATGCGGCCCAAGCCGAGCGTGAACTTCGCGCGTTCTTGGTGCTCCAACTCATGGTCGAGCATATCGGCGAAGAGTTCGAAGCATGCGTCACCGGGGTTTCACCCAAGGGCATTTATGTCCAGATCGAGAAGTACCTCGCCGACGGCATGGTCGCTAAGGCTGATCTGATCGGTGACACGACACGCACGAAGCGACCGCCGACCTGGAAGATCGATGATCGAACCGGGGCGATGGTCGATATTCACTCTGGGCGGAGTTATTCGGTGGGCGATCGGCTCACCGTGCGGATTGCCAATGTTGATTTGCAGACGCGCCGGATGGACTTGACGGTCGCTGACGGCGATCGTCGAGCAGCCGGCAAACGCAAGGGGCCGGCAGCGAACCTCTCGCTTGGTGGCGGGGATATGGGCGGGCTTGGCGGCGAGACCGAAGGCGCCGGATTCAAGAAGGGGCCGGGCGGACAACGACGGAGTAGAAAGTCGAAATCGCGTGATAAGGGCAAGACTGATTATCGCCGCGACGCTGCGGGCAAGGCTGGTCCTGGTCAGAAGAAAAAAGGTGGTGGCGGAAAAGGCAAGGGTAAATCCAACGGCAAGCCCAAGCAGTAGTATTTCTGGGTGCCATGGTTTGACTGTCTTGGGCAAACCATGTCTTGGGTTCACAATCAGAGCACTGCTTGCCGAAGACGGTCAAGCAGTGGCACCCGGAAGTAGTTTTCTTGGTGGCACAGGCGTCCCGCCTGTGGTCTTATTTCTTTGAAGGCAAATGAAGAGAAGAACACAGGCGGGACGCCTGTGCCACCGGGTACTCGTTGTTCAGTGATCCCAACCGAGTTGCTCGGCATCATGAAAAACACCACCCGGATCAACAATCGTTGATCCGGGTTTTTCATTGAGGTTGCATGCGCGGACGGTGCCGATTGAGCCCAGGAGTTTACATGGTGCGTTGGCGATATCAGCCTTTGGATCAAGCGCGATAAGGAGTTCGTAATCTTCACCTTCGCTGACTGCTTGCTTCCAGTTCTTACAGCCAGGATTCATCGATACTTTGCTTGCATCGATCTCGATGCGGACATTTGATGCAACCGCGATGCGGTGTGAGTCTCGTCCGAGCCCGTCAGAGATATCCATCATCGCATGGGCGTTGTTCTTCGCTGCCCACTGCCCCACTGCAACGCGAGGCTCGAAGTTGAGATGGTGATTGCTCTTGAACGAGTTGCCGAGCGGCCCGGTGATGTAGATTTGATCGCCGGGTTGTGCTCCGGATCGGAGAATGGGCTTTGCGTCTTGATTCATAGACCCGCCGACGGTGACGGAGAGGGTAAGTGGATGATCGGGAGAACTGTGCGTTGCGATATCGCCACCGATCAATGGGCAGTGCCAGTGCTTTGCCCATCGGCTCAGTGCATCGAAGAGTGCGTCGCTGAGTTGGTAGTCTTTGGGGAGTACACCGGTTGCGAGTGCCCAGCTTGGTGTGCCGCCCATCGCGGCGATATCGGAGACGGATCGAGCGATGGCTTTGCGAGCGATGAGGTTGATGCCGGTGTCGCTGGTAAAGTGCCGACCTTCGACGAGCTGATCGACGGTCAGCAATGCCAACTCGCCGGTTGCTGATTTGATCACCGCTGCGTCATCGCCGGGTCCAACAACGATTTCGTTTGATCCGCCGGCGACGAGACCGACGGATCGGGCGTAGATGTGTTGATGGAGTTGGGATTCGTTCATTGCTTTTATCTTAACGAGCC
>JAESSR010000328.1 GCA_016764015.1 Phycisphaerales bacterium | reverse complement strand
GATGTCCTTGGGGTAGTTGATCACGGCGACGGGCTGCTTGAAATGCTTCTCGCTCAAATACCGCTCATGCTCGGTCTGCATGTCGATGCCCCACTTGACCTGATGCTCGAACTTCTCGTTGCAGGTTTCAAGGATCTTGATCGCATCGGTGTAGGTGATTGTTTTGATGGGCGTCTCGGCCATCATTTTCATGCGATCGATGATTCCTTTTTCGATACGCAGATCGAAAAACTTGAGATCGTCCATTCGTGTTTCAAGCAGGTCGCTAGCGCATCGGCGGAGCATGCCGCTGGCGAGGGCGATGTCGTCATGGAGATCAGCAAATGCGATCTCGGGTTCGATCATCCAGAACTCAGCCAAGTGGCGGGATGTGTTGGAGTTTTCGGCTCTGAAGGTTGGGCCAAAGGTGTAGACACGCGAGAGCGAGCACGCATAGGTCTCGACATTGAGCTGCCCGGAAACAGTCAGGTGAGATTCCTTGCCGAAGAAATCTTTGGAGAAGTCGACATCGCCTTCTTCCGTTTTAGGGATGTTCATGAAATCCAAAGTGGAAACGCGGAACATCTCCCCCGCACCTTCGCAGTCTGACCCGGTGATGATTGGGGTATGAACCCAATAGAAATCTTGCTCATCGAGGAACCGATGAACGGATTGGCTTAGTGCGTGACGCACGCGTGCGACGGCGCCAAAGGTGTTGGTGCGTGAACGCAGGTGAGCGACTTCGCGAAGGTATTCAAACGAGTGGCGTTTGTTAGAGGCTGGGTATGTTTCAGGATCTTCGACCCAGCCGATGACACGGATGGCTGACGCTTGGATTTCAACCGTTTGCCCTTTGCCTTGGGATTCGACGAGTTCGCCATCGACTTCGACGGAGCAGCCAGTGCCGAGCTTGGCGATTTCTTCGTAGTTGGCAAGGTCATGGCGTGCGACGACCTGAATCGAGTCAAAGCATGTCCCATCATTGATCGCGATGAACGAAAGCCCGCCGTCGGCCTTTGAATCTCGCTTGGTGCGGACCCAGCCTTTGATGGTGAGTGTGGTTGCGGGTTCGGAAGTGAATGCGTCTTTGATCTTGAGCCAGGCCATGGTCGGCAGTCCTTTGGGTCGAAAAACATGAAAACAGTCGCGACAGAATCCCAATACGAGGGGCGCGGGTGTTCATATTAGCTCGCTGAGGGTTCTTTGTGCGCGCCGCGTATACAAGTCCTATAATAATGGCGTCTCGATGGACGCTTGGTCACTACACTGGAGGATATATGTCGAATCTCGCACTTCTTATTGGAATCTTTGGAGCCTTTTTCTGTTTCGCGAGCGCCTTTCGCTTGCCTCAGAAGGCGGCGCGTATTGCGTTGATCTCGCTGGGGATCGCGGTGCTGTTTGTGGGAATTACGCTCTCGTCGATCCGGTATGTCGGGGCGTCGCAGGTGGGGATTGTGAAGCGCAATGCGCTTGGCCCTTCCATGACGCCGGGGATGATTTTAGCGACCGATGGCGAAACGGGCCCGCAGGCGGATGTGCTCGCACCGGGTTGGCATTTGTGGTATTGGCCTGTCATCTTTGATGTGGAGACGAAGCCTTTGGTGACTATCCCTGCGGATAAAATCGGTTTGGTTGAATCCCTTGATGGTTTGCCGCTCGATCCGGGTCAGGTGTTTGCGCCCGAGGTGACTAATGCAGAGTTCAAGAAGATGGTCGATAACCCGAAGTTCTTTTTGACCACGGGCAATGGGCGGAAGGGCTCTCAATCCAATGTATTGACCACCGGAAAATATCGATTGAATCCTGAGTTGTTTACGGTGACGATGGTGGACACGACTGAGGTTCCGCCGGCGGCTGTCGCGGTGCTCAAGAGCAACTTCGGAACCGAGCCGACACTGAGTGTAATGGTTGGAATAGACGATGAGCCGGTGATTCTTGCCGATACTGGCGAAAAGGGGATTCTCGCTGAGCCTTTGCATCCCGGGAAATATCCGGTGAACACCAAGGCGTATTCTGTTTCGATTATCTCGACGCGGGAAACGATTATTCGGTTTACTGCCGGTGAGAAGGGGTATGCCGCTGAGGGGCAGCGCGGTCGCATCGATTCTGCAAATAACAACGAGCAGCGCGAGATTACGGTTCGCACGAGCGATGGGTTTACCTTCCCGGTTGATGTCCGTGTTGAATACAAAATCGAGCCTAAGAATGCGCCGATTGTGGTTGCCAAACTTGGCGCGGATCGTGAGCCTTTGTTGGCGAAGTTGAACTCGACCGTTCGTGCGATTTTTAGGAACAACGCGGAGGGTGTCAAGGCGCTCGATTATGTGAATCAGCGCTCGATTCAAGAATCGCAATCATTGGCGATGATATCCAAAGAGATGGCACGCATGGGTGTGACGATCACAGGCGTGCGCATCGGCGATGTCGGTGATGAAGAAACGCTCGGCCAACTCCTCAACACGCAGCGGGATCGTGAGATCGCGGTGCAGGAACAGATCACCTTCCAGGAGCAGCAGAAGGCGGCGATGCAGCAGAAGGAACTTTCCAAGACCACACAGGAAGCTGAGGAAGAAAAACGGCTCGCGACGGCTTCGTATGAGGTGAAGATCGCAGAGCAGGATAAGGAAAAACGGATCATCGAAGCGAGGGCGCAGGCCGAGTCGGTGGAGATCGAAGCGACGGCTCAGGCCAACGCGTACAAGATGATCGCGGATCAGATCGGCAAAGCCAATGCAGCGATGATCGAGGTGCTTCGCGTCATCGGCGAGAACAGCATCGAGATCACGCCAAGGGTGATGGTGACGGGTTCGAGCGATGGCAAATCCAGCGGCGAAACCGTCGCACTCATTGGCACCATGCTTGATCAGATGGTTAAGGATGCTGAGGATGAGAACTAAACTGTAAAGTGCTATAGAACTCGTGGCACAGGCGTCTCACCTGTGTCTTTTTTTATGTGGTGAAATCTATGAATCAAGACCACAGGCGGGACGCCTGTGCCACGGAAGAATGGAGATGTCTATCCTTCTCCGATGACAATCGCTGATGAAATCAACCCGATCTCCCCGTTGGGGCTCACGCTGGCGGCGTACCAAGAACGCTGCACGGCTGTTGGGATCGGGCGGGGCAAGGCGAAGGCAGCGTACAAGGCGATTTTCTGTGACGGCTTGATGGAATCCGGGATCGCGAAGATTGAGATGCCCACGATTGCCACTCGTCAGGAAGAGCCGGGCGACGAAGGGGTGACGATCAAGTTTGTGCAACGCCTGCCCAACCCAAATCACCGGCTCGTCGATCGCGGGATTGATTTCGATGATATCGAATCGGTAATCATTCCGATGGTCGGACGCTCGAAACGCAAGACGCACACCCTGTGTGTTTCATCGCAGGTCGGATGCGCGTTGGGATGTGATTTCTGCGAGACAGCCCAGATGGGGCTGATCCGATCGTTGACCGCAGCCGAGATCGTCGCCCAATGGTGGGCGGCCCGGTTCATCGAAGGCATCCACATCGACAACATTGTCTTTATGGGCATGGGTGAGCCTATGGATAATCTTGATGAAGTGCTCAAGGCAATCGAGTGCCTGACGGATCACAATGGTGTCAACATCCCGATGGCTTCGATTACGATCTCGACCGTCGGACGGGTCGATGGGCTCGAACGGATCAAGGAACTCGTGCAGGTTCGCGGGTGGAAACGCTTGGGCTTGGCGTTGTCGCTCAATGCGTCGAATGACGAGGTGCGATCGAAGTTGATGCCGATCAATAAGAAATGGAATATGCAGGCGCTCCAAGACATTCTTCTAGAACTCCGAGAAGTTCGGGGCGGGCGGAAGATTATGATCGAGTATGTGCTGATCCCGGGTGTGAACGATGCGGACGAGCACGCGGTAGAACTCGCAGCATGGATGCAGCCGTTCTCAAAGGATCCAACGCGAGCGAAAGGCAAAGGGCACGGCGGGTTGTTGAACATCATCCCTTATAACCCACGCCGAGATTCGCCTTGGCCCGCACCGACTGAGGAGCAGACCGATCAGTTTGTGACGCGCCTGATGAAGCTGGGATTGTTTGTGAATCGAAGGCGGACAAAGGGGCGAGATTCGATGGCCGCATGCGGGCAGCTTGGGACGGCGGAGATCCGCAAAAGAAAACTTGTACAGATGAACACATCCGCGAGCAAAGGCCAATCATTCACTGATGAGTAAACCATCGAAGATCATTCTGGCTGTTGTGTATTTGATGGTGCTGATTGCATCCCATGTATTTCAACTGATGAGTGGCGGGATAAATGACTCGCTGCTGCCCGGCGCAGATCGGCCATCGGTAGTGATCTCTAACCGCGGGCACGATGGCGAAGTAATCGCCGGCGAGATGCTCGATGTCGTGTATCAACAATGGGGCGCATGGGCGGATGAAGATCCGGATGCGAAGACGCCGGTGCTGTTGATGCATGGTGCCCCAGGTATGGGAACCGACTTTGCACGGATCGGCGGGCTGTTGACGGGTGGCAATCGGGCTGTATATTCGCCCGACTTGGTTGGGTTTGCACAATCTGAGATGGGCGATGATGTGTCATACCGTGTGCAAGCGAGGCACATGTTCTCGTTTCTTGATTCGATGGATGTTGACCGCGTGCATCTTGTTGGCTGGTCCAACGGCGGAGGCGTAGGTCTCCAAATGGCAAACCTTGACCCAGACCGCGTCGCATCGTTAACCATGCTCGCTTCGGTCGGTGCACAGGAGAGCGAAGGGAGCGGGTCATATTTCTTTGAACATGTGAAGTATGCTGTGGGCTTGGGCGCTATCAGTTTTGTGCCGGATTTAATTCCACACTTTGGTGTGCTTGGGACACGCGATTTGCGGATTGGATGGCTGTGGAGTTTTTGGGACTCAGACCAGCGGGAGCTAACGCGGATCATGCCGACGATTACGACGCCGGTGATGATTCTTCATGGGCGATATGACCCTTTGGTGCCGGCGTGGGGCGCGGAGTTGCATCATGAGATGATGCCGACATCAAAGCTCATCATGCTTGATGCGTCGCACTTCTTGCCGTTCATGCAGTCACAAGAAACCGCTGGGTATCTCAACGCGTTCTTTGATCGCCATGACCAGCCCGGCGTTGCACCGGAAACGGGATACCTGAATCTTGCACCGGTGCCCGATAGGCATGGTGCCGACGGGGTGCTTCATCGCGTTGGAGATTGGGTGCTGCATGTACCTTGGTGGGTGCAGTTAATTGCAGTTGTGATACTTGTTCGCTACGGCACCACCGTTGGGCTTGCGCTCACGATGCTGTTTGCCTCGATGATGAGTGTGGACTTTGGCATTGCGATACTGGGGATGATGGTCGGACGGAGTTGGTGGCTATTACATGGAGCCCACCGGATTGATCGCCCGTTCTATCTACTCGGCTGGGTGCGCGGGGTCGCGTATGTGCTCGGCGTGTTCATCGTTGGTCTGTCGGGCGGTGGCATCACTGTTTGGCTTACTGAGCGATATGGAATCATCGGATTCGCTCTAGGATTCTTGAGCTTCCTCGGCGTGCTTTCGGGAATGCGATTGATCGTCACATGGGAAGGACGACAACGGCTCAAAGGCGAGTTCAACCGGATCACATGCCATGAGTATTGGGTGACGGGGTTGGTGTACCTGCCGATGATTTGGTGGGGTGTCAAACGGATCATTCGCCGAAAGGGCTTGGTGGAACTGACCTCG
>JAESSR010000327.1 GCA_016764015.1 Phycisphaerales bacterium | reverse complement strand
TTAGTCGTCGCGCCCAGGATATGCCCAAAGAACCGCCCCACCGCGCGCGTCACCGAGATATCCTTATCATTCTTCACACCCAGATGATATCACGGAGCCTGCAACATGTCCGAATCCAAATGCCGATGCGAATGGGCCCGATCCGATATCGAACAAACCTACCACGACACCGAATGGGGGATTCCTAACCGCAACGAGCACCATGTCTTCGAAATGCTCACCCTCGAAGGTGCTCAGGCAGGCTTGAGCTGGGAAACCATCCTCAAAAAACGCAATGGCTACCGCAAACTCTTCAAGAACTTCGATCCCAAGAAGATCGCCAAGTTCACCCTAGATGATTTCGATCGGCTGATGCTCGATGCATCCATCATCCGCAACAAACTCAAAATCGGTTCCACAATCTCCAACGCCCAAGCTGTCCTCGATCTCTACGAATCAGGAACGACCCTGAGCGAGTTCATCTGGTCATTCGTTGACAACACCCCGATCGTCAATCACTATACAACCCTTGCCGATTTGCCCTCCCAAACCGGGCGCTCGAAAACCCTCTCCAAGCAGCTTAAAAAACACGGCTTCCGATTCGTAGGCCCAACCACCATGTACGCCATGATGCAAGCAATAGGCATGGTCAACGATCACACCACCGATTGCTATCGCCATGCGAATCTAAACGAGCCGCGACCGTGAGGGAGTGGTCTTCTGAATTATGAGTACGACTAAGACCGCTCCCTCACGGTCGCGGCTCGTTGAATGCAACTTGGTTTTTACAACTCTTCCTTCACCGCACCAGTACCACCCTTGGTGTAAGTCCCGTTCTGTATCTGATCGATCATCGAAACAATCCGCTCAGGCGTCAGGTTTTCGTGCAGGTCATCATCGAGCAGCGCAGCCGGCGCTGTGCCACACGAACCAATGCATTCGAGCTCGACAAGCGTGAACTTCTTATCATTGGTCGTCTGTCCGACATCAATCCCCAGTTTGTCTTTGATCGCTTCGGTGCACTTGGTCGCGTCGCAGAACTCACAGGCGATCGATCGGCATACCGAAATCAAATGCTCACCCTTAGGCAGCTCCCAATACTCCTCATAGAAACTCACGGTATCGAGCACCTCTGACGGAGCGATCTCAAGCACACCAGCGATCTCTTTCATCGCCTGCCGAGGAATCCACCCGTAGTGATGCTGCACCATGTGCAACGCGACGAAGAGTGCGCCCTTGGGCTTCTCGTACCTTGGCATGTACACCTCGCGGAGCGTCTTCTCCATCTCGCCGGTCAAGTAAGGCTCATCGCGGGTTTCAATCTGAGCTTCAGCAGAGTTCTTTGAGATCCAAGCCATTGTGCACCTTTTCTATGTACAGACATGTACAAATCAATCAATCATCGACCTATTCATCAATAAGCAAGCAACCGAATCATAGGTAATCACCCACCCAGATTCACTCCCGCCGGACTGTGATCTCGTAGGCTCCCCATGAACTGATCGATCCATCCGAGATCGTCACCACCCAGTCGCCGCGTTGTAGTTTATTCGATTCGGGCAGGTCGTGGACACTGTCCACGCCTTGAATCACGATATACACCCGTTCGAGCGGGCGAGCCTCGTGAGGCCCGAGCACAATCTCTGACTCACTCTTCAACCGTGCTGATTCCATCACAATCATGTTGTTCATCGAAGGCCGACGCTCAAGCCGAGCCAGCACCGTCTTCGAGCTCTGATTCTCCACCCGAACTGTATAGACAGGACTTAGCCCGCACCCGGTGAGGATGAGCATCAACAACAAAGCCAATGAAAAGATCAACGCGTGGGATGTGAATCGCTGGTTCATCGATCCAACTCAGCCGCCACGATATTGAGCGAACCCATCACCGCGACAATATCCGCGAGCATATGTCCCTCGACCATCTTGGACATCAGCGAGAAGTTCACAAAGCTCGGCGGGCGGGTCTTTACACGCCAACTACGCGGGGAACCATCGCTGACAATAAAGTATCCCAGCTCGCCGTTGGCGGTTTCATGAGCGAGATAACTCTCGCCGATCGGGGCTTCCCACCCGCGATTGGTCATGATGAGCTCGAAGTGCTGGATCAGCCCTTCGATCGAGCCGTAGACCTCTTCTTTGGCGGGCTTGGTCATCTTCTCATCAACATACATATCCACAGGCCCTTGCGGGATATCGTCAATAAGCTGATCGATGATCTTGACCGATTGCCTGATCTCTTCGAGACGCACCAAGAACCGTGCGTACACATCGCCATCATGGCAGATCGGCACGCTGAACTTCACCGCCTCGGCCCCTTCGCCGTCCCAGTTGTCGGCATAGCAAAGGTAAGGCTCGTCCTTACGCAGATCACGCTTAACGCCCGATGCCCTTGCGAGCGGCCCGGTCAATCCAAAGTCAATCGCCTCGTCGTGCGTCATGATCCCCACGCCTTGCGTGCGATCCATAAAGATCCGATTTCGGTTCACAAGGTTTTCAAGGTCAGCGATCGCCTGACCAAGATCAGCGTGCAGGAAGTTCTTGACCATCCGCTTGAACACCTCTTCGTCGGGAATCTCTTTCATAATCCCGCCCACGCGCGTCCAGTCTGGATGGAACCGCTGTCCAGAAATGTAATCAACAATGTCGTAGATTTTCTCGCGTGGGTTAAACGCATAGAGGAACCCGGTGAACGCGCCAAGGTCGAGTGCCGCTGCACCAACACACAACAGGTGATCCTGAATCCGACCAAGCTCCGCCATGATCGTCCGCAACACGATGCACCGCTTGGTGATCTGAATCCCGAAGAGCTTCTCGACCCCGCCGTGCCAGCAGATGTCATTGCTGATCGGCGACAGATAGTTCATCCGCGACACAATGGTCACATACTGGTTGTAGTCCAAATGCTCAGCAAGTTTCTCGAACCCAGAATGCAGGTACCCAATATGAGGCGTGCACCGTGCGATCCGTTCGCCATCGAGCTCCAAAACCAATCGCAGCGTCGTGTGCGTCGCCGGATGCTGCGGGCCAAAGTTGAGCACCCACCGATCACCGGTATCTATGTGATCCTTGATGTAGTCAATATTGTCAGAACCAGGGGTAATCCCGGTATCGGGTGTCAGCGTGTATGGCATCGCAGGGTGCTCCAGAGAGTGTCTCGATCGAGCCAATCATAGGAGGAAAGGAAGCCCAATTGGAACCCAACCGCCCAGAATGATGCCTTGGATCACACGCTCAATAACTACCCGTGAGTTCGTTCATCCAACCTATTAACCCAGCCGTTTCTTTATCGCCTCAGAAGCATCAAATGCCGAGATCACCGCGTTCTCGATCGCAGGCATCCCCCAGTTGTCCTGGTTGGCAAAGTGCAGCGACTCTTGATATGGCCGCCCGAGTATCTCATGCAACCCATCGGCCAAGAACCCAACGCGTGACACAGGCACCGCATGACCCCACCGGGCAAACCGAACCTCAATCACGCTCGATTCTGGCAAACCCACCAAATCGAGTGTGCCTCGAAGCTTCGAGGCGAGCGCCTGCCCGTAATCCAAGAGCGGATCACCCAGGATCAGCGTGAACCGCGCGCTATCAAACGGCAAAGGCCAAAACAGCGTGAGCACGCTCGGGCGTTGGGGGATGGTGTTGGCATTCGGGCCAGGCGTGAACGATCCGTTCGTCACATCGGTATACCGCCAAAAATTGGCTGCTTGCCCGTCGGACATCGGGAACTCTTCGGGGTTTTCGAGCAAGAAAATGCCATAGAAATCAAGCGGGATCGGTCGATCCACAATCACATTGGCGACCAGATACGCCCGCCTTGGCAATCGCATCGCGATGTAGAGATCGGGGTCGTCATTCTCAAGCCCATAAATAATGTGCCTTGCGATGTTCTTGGCGCACGCCATGACCACTTCTTTCGCCAGCAATGATTTGTAGGTCCCGTCGGGTTCAATCCAAGTGACGAGCCAACGCCCATCGTCTTGCTTGCGGACTTCGACCGTTCGTCGACCGGGACGAAGATGCGGCGCATGGGCCGGGTCTTTCCGATCGAGCTTCCGGAGTTTCTTCCACAGCTCGTTGGCCATCCACGCGTTGCCACCGGGGAGCACCCATCGTCCAAACTCCTCAGCCGCCAGGAAGTTCCATCCAAGTGTTGCCGAAATCTCTTCCCAGCCCGCAGCGAATGAAGCGTAGCAATATGCCTGAACTGCCGCGGCTAAAGCCGCAGGGACAGGCATGCCCATCTCTTGTTCGATGTGTTCACGCAGGCTCAACCGATCCAAGTCAATCATCCATTGCTCAGAGAATGGTACATCAGGATAATCATCCGCCATCCGCATCACAAGATTGCGATACGCTTCGTATGCAGGGATATCTTTCTTCGCGACACCCATCCCGGTCCAGATATCGTCATTGATCTCGCCGTTGATCTCAACTGGTGCCGGGATTGAATCAACCCGAACCACATCATGGAGTCCAAGGTCGCGATAAAAATCATCGAGCATTGTGTTTGGATCAGGCGTAATGAAATACGCGCTCCCGAGTGAGAACTCCGCACCGTTGATCGTCCCACCCTGGGCATTACCCCCGAATCGGGTATGGAGCTCGAAGATCACCGGGTTGTAGTCTTGTAAAAAACGAGCCGCCGCCATGCCTGAGATCCCGCCACCGATCACCGCGACATTGATCTCCTCGGTTGGCTCGGGTGGCTGCCCACCCGGGAAATCATTCTGCTGTGAATGAAACGGAATATCATCTCGAAAATCATCCCCCTCGAACCATGACTTGAACGGGAACCCATCAATCATCCTTGGCTTGGGATCAAACGATCTCGGTGCCAACGGGCGAGAGGATTTGAGCTCATTGAGCGATACGCCCCCAGGCGTGCCCGTTTGCGGGCCGACTGAGCCTTTTCCTTGGTTCTTAACCGCTTTGCTAACATCCATCGCTCCAGCAGTCCCAAGCGTCGGCCCAAAGGCACCCGCAGCAAAGATCCCGAGCCCGTTGCGCAACACTTCTCTTCTGGATTTCATCGCTCACCCTTTACAGCTTGATCAGCATCAGTTTTATTTAAGGACTTGTATATCCTGAACATTCTCACTTCGATGTCAAGGAATAAATGACCAATTGGTTGGGTATAGTTGAGTATGACCAATTTTTTCAATGAACTCTGGATGATCCTCACCGAATCATCTGTCTGGCTCCTCTTCGGGTTCCTCCTCGCGGGCATCGTCCATGTAGTCGTCCCCCGCGAATGGATGCTCAAGCACCTCGGAGGCAAAGGCATCATCCCGATCGTCAAAGCCTCGCTGCTCGGCATTCCATTGCCCTTATGCTCGTGCGCCGTGATTCCGGTTGCGGCGGGCTTGCGCAAACAAGGTGCGAGCAAGGGGGCGAGTGCTGCATTTGCG
>JAESSR010000326.1 GCA_016764015.1 Phycisphaerales bacterium | reverse complement strand
TGAAGCCTCAAATGACCGGTTTGAGCAAGTTGAACAAAAAAATATTGCTGCCACTCGATTTCGAGTAGAATCAGGTAGATATCTTTGATTGGTCAGAGATTCCTGAAGATATACTGCTCCATGCGCCCAACGAAGACGGTGATGGAATTTCATACATCTATGTGCCAGATCAAATTGTGGGGGACAAATCTCTGATCACTATTTACGAAGATCCAAAGCACTGGCCTCTCAGAGGTGTGATTGTCGGATTTGCCGATGGGCATGTTGAAACGATCGATCATGAAACTTTCGAGCGTATGCTTGGCGAGCAGCTCGCGGGACAAGAGAGTTCGCCGTGATCTGGGTGCCACTACTCGGTGCGTAGCAGCGCAGTAGTGCTGTATGTCATTCTATCAATGAAGACACTACTGCGCCGAAGACGGCGAGTAGTGGCACCCGGCTTGACGAGGGGTGATGGAACCGGTGGGGTGTGCAGGGCGTATGTGGTGAGGGGATATAAGCGATGCAGCATGAGCAAACAGACAATACGGCGACGGGGAAATCATTTGTTCGACCTTTCTATGCGTGGTCGGCGATTGCTGTGGTTCTGATTCTGGGTATTGGCGTATTGATTCCGACGAGTTCTGATTGCCGCCTTTGCCGCCGCAATCAAGAACCCCATCACAGATCCACCACACAGGTTCGGAGTTTGGCTCAAGGATTGATTCTCTATGCCGGGAAGAACAATGATATGTTTCCATTGCAAGATGAATGGGCTGTGGTTTTGGTGGAATTGGGAATGATTGAACCAGAGTTTCTTGTTTCACCTGCGGAAGACGGTGATGGCGTGTCGTATATCTTCGTGCCCGGCCCGTTTTCATTCGACTCCACTCAGATTCTGATCTATGAGGACCCGAAGCATTTCGATGATGGCGTGCTCGTGGGTTTTGTTGATTCGCATGTCGAGATGATCGATCATGAAACCTTCGAGCGGATGCTTGTCGATCAACTTGGGGCACAGAACGATTCGCCGTGATCTGGGTGCCACTGCTTGACCGTCTTCGGCAAGCAGTGGCTTCAAATCCTCGCCCCCCTCATGACACGCCTTGCCGAAGACGGTCAAGGCGTGGCACCCGGCGCAGTAGTGCGTCCATAGGGTGAATGGAGATGATGAAGACACTACTGCGCTGCTTCGCATCGAGTAGTGGCACCCAGATGTAGTGAAACTTGGCGCTCTGTTTTCGGTACAATAGGGTATGGACACACTCCTTGATCGTACAGCCGTTGTTTCTACGCTCGCTCTGGTCTCGCTCGCGGGGCATGCGTTCGCTGCTGAGCCCGACTACGCTGATATTGTCGCCAAGAATCGTGAGGAATCAACAACTTCATGCATAATCCTCGGCCCGGGGGAGGCGAAAGAATGGGTGCCACGGGTTGATCGCGCAGCGACAAACCGTGCTCTGGGTGTAATATGAAGCCACGGCTTGCCGAAGACGGTCAAGCCGTGTCACCCAGAGAGATGTTCATACTCGGGGATCGGTGTTTGCTTCGCCTTTGGCGGTTTGGGCTGCACGGAATGCGTCGTAGTTGGCTGCGATCTCTGGGTATTTATTTGCCAAAATCGCACCAGCCAAGAGACCAGCGTTTTTCGCACCAGCTTTGCCGATGGCGACTGTGGCGACAGGGATGCCGCCGGGCATTTGGACTGTGGAAAGCAGGCTATCGAGCCCTTTTAGGTCTGGGCTGCTCACAGGCACACCTATTACAGGCACCGGCGTGTGGGCTGCAACGACTCCAGCGAGGTGGGCAGCGCACCCGGCACCCGCAATAATGATCTCAATCCCACGATCACGGGCTGTTTTGGCGTGCTCGGCTACCAAATCTGGCGTGCGATGGGCGGACATGGCATGGGCTTCGTAGGGAATCCCCAGTTCATCAAGAGCCGCGGCTGCGTGCTCCATGACATTGGCCCAGTCCGATTTCGAGCCCATAATGACGCTCACGAGTGGTGTAGTTGGTGTGGTCATGGTCTATGGTAGACGCGTCGGCTTATGGGTCAATAGCTGAATCTGCAGATGCGGGTTCGACGAGGAGTTTGAAGGTGGATTCGATGAGCTCGAACCCGGGATCGGTGAGATCAGCGGAGGATTGGGCTTGGTATTTTTTGATCCCGAGTGTTCGGCCGTCTTTGAGGGGGACGAACAAGAGCTTGAAATCGTGCATGCCCCAGAGTGGTTGCCAAATTGTCCCCTCGGCCCCCACTCCATCGTAGCCAAGCCAGCTATTCATCGGCGTATGGAAGCTGTCATATTTTGTATGCATTCCATTCTCTAAAACTGCTGAAAGTTCTTTCTGAGGATCATCCTTACCGCCATTCCCGCCGGTTCGATCGTAGATGGTGAAACGGATGTAGGATTCGCCGAAGGCACGCTGCTCGACATAACTGTACTGTTTATGCGTTTCAACTTCCTCAACCCAGTTGTCGGGTGACTGGTGTGTGAACCAATCCTGGCCAACCTCTTTGGGATTCTCAATCACGGCTGCAACTGAATCGACGCTTTGAATCACCAAGGAATCCGCCACCGTTTGTGCGGCAGCTCTCGCAGCGCTCTCAGAACGATCATTCGACAGAATCCTCATAAGGATTCCGTAGTCTTCATCGAAGCCCCTTACAAGCTGGAACATATGAAAGCGTTTTCCATCTTTCTTCAGTTCGTATTCTTCCCCATAGCCATAGAGCGTACTGACACGCGCATCATCATGAACCGTCTTCTTCACAACCGTGTATCCCATGGCTTGGATCAATGCAAGATCATGTTCGTTTGGGTCAATCCCATCTCGACTCAAAACACGGATCAGAATGGAAGATTGAGCGTTCTTTGATTGAAGCTCGATCTGATCAACAGTGTGCTCGTCTAACACACTCGATGGGAGTGCCGACCAGCCTGCCGGCTGATCGAAAACAAACTTCTTATCACTATGTTCTACAGTTTGCCCAACATTCGATTTGGGTCCAGCGACCGAGCTGTCACATCCTACTACAAATACGACCAACAATACGGCACCTGCTTGTATCAAGTTCATTGAGCACCCTCTCTCTCAAAAATCAAACGAGCACCCGAGCGTGAGTGAGCCCCAGGATTGTTCGTCGGGTTGGGACTCAAACTCTTCGGTTTGGAAGGTCTGTGTCCACCCGAGATACAACGCTCTGTAGCGCGTCACGAATCCAAACATGGCTTGCGCGACGAATAGTTCTGAATCGACCGATGGGCTTGATGCGAAGGTGTTGCCGTCGAGGAAGATGTTCCATGCGACGGCATCGACACCGATTGAAGTAAAGACATAAAACGAGAACTGGCCCTCGCCCCATGCAGCATTGCTCACGGTGTGGTCTTTGCGCCCGAGCAAGGTGGCGGGTCCGAAGTCATCGGGCAGATTGTTCCCGGCTCGTAGAGTGATCTTGCCGCGGGCGCGGGTGTAGACATTGCCAAGATCAAACCCGATCGCGGGGAGCATCTCGAACTCGAAGCCTGCGATTTCGCCGCGCTGGGATTTCCAGGTGCGCTCGAAGGTGAAGTTGACTGTCACTTCGTTGGCGAGTTGATTCTCCCAGCCTTGCGGGTCGTTTTCATCTGGGAATGTTTTATGAATAAACCGCTGGGCCCATTCGGCCTGCGATCGTTCGCCGATGACTCCGAGATCGAGCTCGAAGTGATCGTGCTTTTGATCGTCTGCTCGTTGGAACGAAAACGCGAAGTACAGGTATCCGCCATAGGGATGGTCGTCGCTCGCTGGGGTTGGATCGGTGATGTCGATGCCTGTAAAAACCAACTGCTTGATCCCAAGCCCGAACCCAAAGCGTGGGTCTTTCCAATCGCTGCTCGGCGCGAATCGCTCGGCGAGTGAATCCGAGAGATTTGGATCGAATGAGAGTTCAATCCCGGTGCCGTTGGTGTAATAGCGATCGGTATCGTCGCCGAAGTTGGGGACGGTGCCGTCGTTATCCCAGTAGAGTGTGAGATCACGCAGGCGCAGATCGGTAATCGACCATGAACCTTGTTCAGTGATGGAATCAACCAAGCCCTCGTCCGCAGGTTGAGTCTCCATGTCATTCTGTGCGAGAGGTTGTGCCGTCGCAAACGAGCTGCACAAGATGAAGATCAAAACTGTGAATATCTGCATGCACATACAATAGAGGATTGATCCCCTCGGGGTGTACGAGATGCCTCATCAAATTGTGATTTATCGTCTGCGCCGTGATCCAATGAGCAAGCCGCCAGCCAACACCGCGATACTTGCTGGCGCCGGGATCGGTGCCGTCGTGATGATGAGCTTGGGCACGGCGAATCCGGTGGGCGAGCCGCCGACAACGACATCGGTGAGTCCAAACATAAACTCGAAGAGTGCGCCTGGATCGGGGTCGTAGGTGTCCATCTTGCCGGTGATCATAAATGATGAACCGGTGGCAATGGAGGTCTCCATATCGAAGATCGCCGCAGCACTCATCGCCATCGTCACTTCGCCTGGCTCACTCATGTCATCGAACGCGGCTCCAGTATAAAACTCGCCGGTGCCCATGGAATCGAAGATTTCATCTGGGCCGAGCCCTGAACCCAGCGGGTCGGCGAAGGTGAGATAGTCCGAGGTCGTCGAGGTAAAACTCGCAGCCTCGAATCCATCGCTCATGTTGGCGAGTATGCCGCCAAAGAGTAGTTCGAGTTCAAACTCCACACTTACGATCATTTCGCCATCAGGGATGATCACGCTTGACAGATCGAACGCAAAGAATGTTCGGCGCTCGGTTGTTGTGAATCCGCCAACGGTTGTGTGCCCCATGAAGTAGTTCTGGAACGACATGTCGTTATCAGGAATCAAAGGCAGCCCAACATCGGGCACGGCATAAAACCCGCCGAGATGGAATGATTCGACTTCGATGATTTCCGCGCTGGCGATTGATCCCAATGCAAGAACTGCTCCGGTGCAAAGAATTGCTCGGCGTGCTGATGTGTGTGACATGTCTTCCCTCCGCGTAGTGTGTTGAACTGCGCCCAAACACTGGGCTTAGACTTCCAGTATACATGATGGGTTGGTCGTACCGAAGAGAGAAACGAAAAAGAAAAATACTATTTGGGGCTACTAAACAAGAATATTGCGAACAAAGTGCAATCAAGCGAATAGTCCAATCATTTAGCAACCACTGCTATTCTTTTGATTTCCCGCCAATAAACCGCATCATCGCTTGTACGCCAGCGGTTGTAAAAGCTCGTGAAATTTCCACTCTTAGGGTACTCAACACGAGTTCATCATCTCCCATTTGTTCTGAATAAAGAATACTAAAGGATACGGAATCAATTTCACCCTTATCAATACACCGATCAGCAACATCGATGTACTGACGAGCGTGTTCTATCAACCTTGATAGTGGCGACATTATTTCATTGGACAGATTGCTCTGACCATAGTGAGCGATAGCTTGTCGCAACTCTACAAGTGTGGCTTCAACACGCGATTTTCTATTCGCGAGAACCATGAGGCGGATTGTTTGAGGATCGCTTGGCCATTCGTTCTTGTTGAACCAATCAAGCCCCACTTCCTCAGCAAGTTCTTGATTCTCTTCTAAGCCTACTTTGCGAATACGGCACAGAACAAGGTGCGAAATGAGCCTGTCTGCGACAACTTGAATCTTTGTTTTATCCTCTTCAACAAGATCCCCTCGGCGTTTAAAAACCGAGAGATACCCGCCAATGATTCCAAAGACGATGCAGCCACCAACGATCCAAAGAATGTCCGCGGAGATGTTCAATCTTCACTCTCCGACAACTTCGCCACCACGGACAAATCTTCGAGGGTGCTCATGTCTTGGGTGATGTTGGTGTCGCCGGCGGCGATGGAGCGGAGCAATCTTCGCATGATCTTGCCGGAGCGGGTTTTGGGGAGTGAGCCAGTAAACCGGATCATGTCGGGCTTGGCGATGGCGCCGATTTCTTTGGCGACATGGGCGCGGAGGGCGGCCTTGAGTTCATCGGATGCCTCGAACCCGGGCGCGGGGGTGACGAAGGCGGCGATGCCGGTGCCTTTGATTTCGTGAGGCATGCCGACGACTGCAGCCTCAACCACGCTCTCGTGCGAGACCAAAGCACTCTCGACTTCCATCGTGCCCAGGCGATGCCCGGAGACATTGATGACATCATCGGTTCGACCCATGATCCAGAAGTTGCCGATCTCGTCGCGCCGGGTGTTGTCGCCGGCTGCGTAATACGGCACGCCGTCTTTGGCGACGGTGGACCAATAGGTGTCGATGTAGCGTTGGCGATCGCCATAGACGCCACGGAGCATGCCGGGCCAAGGCTTGCGGATGGTCATCAACCCGCCAACATTTTCTTTGGCGACATTGCCCTCTTCATCGCACACAGCTGCGTCGATGCCGAACATCGGAAGCGTGCAACTGCCGGGCTTGGTTGGGGTCGCGCCGGGGAATGGGGTCAGAACATGCCCGCCGGTTTCGGTTTGCCAATAGGTATCGACAATCGGACAGACATTGCGGCCGATCTTTTCGCGGTACCACATCCATGCTTCGGGATTAATCGGCTCGCCGACGGTGCCGAGCACTTGGATTGAATCGAGCTTGCATGACGCTGGATGCTCATCGCCCCATTTCATAAACGCACGGATGGCGGTCGGTGCGGTGTAGAACTGCGTCACCTTGTGGCGATCAACAATCTGCCAGAATCGTGCAGCCGTTGGATAGTCTGGGCCGCCCTCGAACATGAGGGTCGGTACACGGTTCGGGAGGATGCCATAGACGATGTAGGAGTGTCCGGTGATCCAGCCGCAATCGGCGGTGCACCAGAAGGTTTGATTCGTATCGGGGATGAGATTGAAGGTGTACTTGGCGGTCATCGCGGTGAAGATCATGTACCCGGCGGTGGTGTGGATGATGCCCTTTGGTTTGCCGGTCGAGCCGGAGGTGTAGAGCAAGAAAAGCATGTCCTCGGCTTCGAGTTCTTCGCATGGGCACTCAGCGGATGCTTCATTGGTTGCGACGGCCCAGTCGGTATCGATCGCGTTCATTGGAGCGCCGCAGTTGGTACGATTGAGCACCAACACCGATTCAACCGGGCTGTCATTGCCCATATTTTCGATCGCGTCATCGACATTCTTCTTGAGTGGCACAACCTTGCCACGACGCCATGAGCCATCGCAGGTCAGGATCATCTTCGATTTCGCATCGCCGACACGATCGGCGATTGCTTGTGCGCTGAACCCGCCGAAGATCACGGAATGGGGCGCACCGATGCGAGCACAGGCGAGCATCGCGATCGCGAGCTCGGGCACCATGCCCATATAGATCGTCACTATGTCGCCCTTGGTGATGCCTTTGGATTTGAGGACATTGGCGAGCTTGGAGACTTCGGTTTGGAGGTCTTTGTAGGTGAGGGTGCGCTGGTCTATGGGTGCGCCCGAATCATCCACCGGCTCGCCTTCCCAAATAATCGCAACATCATCGCCATGACCAGAATCGACCTGTCGATCGACGCAGTTGTAGCAGACATTTGTTTTGCCGCCGTTGAACCATTTGGCATCGGGGGCGTTCCATTCGAGGACGGTGTCCCATTTCTTGAACCAATGAAAATCCTTAGCGATATTGCCCCAGAATGTCTCTGGTGAATCGATTGATTCCTTATACATCTCGTGGTACTGATCGAGCGAGGAGATCAACCATTTGCTCGCACCGACATCCGATGCTGAAGGCGGATTGAAGACACGGTTTTCTTGAAGGGCCGATTCGATTGCGTTGTTTGAACCTTGATCTGACATGCTGAACTCCTCGCGATCGCTCGCTGGCGACCTGAGTCATTCTATGCTCTATTTTCAGATGAAAATAATGCTACACATCTTGGCGAGCAGCAGGACGAATGGTGCTTCCCCAACTTTTTGGCCATCCGCTTTGGCTGCCTGCCCGATATCTTAATCGCTTGGTGAGCGCGTAGGTCAGTCGTGCTTTGCTCCAGTCGCACTCGACGGGTTCTCTACGGATGCACAACGAACGAGGCTGGTCTATATCTTCTCCATGCCACCCATGCTCGGTTGATGCACAAGAGAGATGCCCAGCATCGAATGCTGCTCGTACTAACTCAGGTGTAATCGCAGCAAATCGCCCGTAAGGCCAAGCGAAATGCTTACATTCTCCGAGTCGATCCATCAATGTTTTTTGCGCTCGTAGTATCTCTTCCATGCCCTGTTCATGTGGAATACATGATAGATCATGGTGTGAAAAAGTGTGTGACCCAATCTCGTGGCCTTGCTCGATCATGCGCTCGATCTCTGCCCATGACAAGAAATGAGTCGGATCAACTTTGAGCTGATCTCTGCAGAAAGATTCGCGTTGGGAATCATTTTCGATTCCTATGACAGACGGGCACACAAAGAAACAGGCAGACACGCCCAGATCATGGAGCACATCGGCAGCATTGACATGTGTACTGAATCCATCATCAAACGAGATCGCAAGATACGGGATCTCAATCGGCCCGCGCTGAACCAACTCAACCGCTCTTGAATACGAAACAATTTGGTAATGATCTTTAAGCCAGTTGACAAGGTCTCTTAGAGACACTGAAGAGTCTTCCCTTTGATGATGTAGACAGAGAAACTGCACAACATTTTGATGTCTTCCTGGCGGCTGGATTCCCATCGCAATCTTCAATGCCCCTACCGCATGTGAATAGGATCTGATCGCAACACGCGCGCAGCTCAGTGATGCCATGCGGCTGATGGGCGAGTTTACCATTGCACAAACTCTGTTGTGCTCAGCCAAGATCGGTCCGGCTCGTACCCCAGATTGATCAGTGTTTCTCCATGATGCTTGTCAAAGAGCTCTGCAGCTTCCTTTGTAAAATAGTTTTTCCAATCGCCAACAATGCCTTTTCGTAAAAATGACCCGGCGTCTTCATTGCCCCGATGACGACCTGTCTGTGCCTGAAACGCGAACTTTTGAACGACACACGATAATCGATCTGCATCGAGTTCATCGCCCAAGTGAGCATCGAGTGCATTTCCGAGTGCTTCGATTGGATTGCTATGCAGATCTTCATACTTCACAAACACAACATCCTGCGATTCAACTTTTTTCCATTGATTAATATGGCCCGACCATCCTGAGTTGCTCCGCCCTGAGCTGTTCATCTCATGTTCGACAAAGCGAGTGAAGTTTTGTTTGAGCTGGTCTTCATTTGCATGATGATCGATAATGTTGCGATATCGCTGGCGTGTTTTACGAGCTGCGGGGCTTTGAAACTGATTATTCATCAGCCGAATGCGATGATAATAGAGCGAGACAAGCACATCACGCCCATCGCGGTACACATAAAAACAGCGTCTGAGCTTGGGATGAGGCTTCCAATGCGCAAAGGTGACACAACGCAAGCCCAATGGAAAATATGAAAACTCACAAAACGGATACTCAAGGTAATCCGCAACCATTTTGGCAAACCAGGTGCCGCCAGACTTGGGATACTCCACAATGAACCAAATCGGGACTTGATAAGAAAAATGGATTCCAACCCGGCGTGTCAGCCGATGACTAACTCGGTGCAACAGCCGGGGAATTGTAGACAAATGCTCTGGCAACCATTCCAGAGCGCCCATCGTTTGTCCGAGGGCTTGCTCTTTTTTTTCCTGCTCGTCCATAAACTGATACCTGTACACCCGAAACTGTTTGTTTGCTCAACAAGTAAGAGATCATAAGGGCTATTGGTTGGAATTGCTCATATACAGTCTCCGAACTTCATCAACAAATAGCTGAGCCGCGGGATCGAGTTGAACACCTTGGACGGTTGTTCCTTTTCGCCTTCTCCTCATAATCGCCGGGTAGATCGGAGGCAGAACACCAAGCGATCGCAACATCATCAGTCGAAGCTTCCGCCTCCTCAACAGCTCTCTATACATCGTTTTATTGATGGGCAACTGCCCCGCATGCCACATCTCTTGGATTACGCGAAGCTGAATCTCATTGGAATGTACAGATTTTCGGAGAAATACTTCATACCCAACCTGGTTAATCATGGTTGGCAAAGAGTCATAAAATCCTCGATGGCACACACTCAGACGGAACACCATCGCGGCATCTTCACCGATCTGCCCGACCGTTTTTAGATTAGGGTTGTATCCAATTTCCCTCATCACATCTGATCTGGCTGCTGTTGCTGCGTGCGTAATAATGGGTTGCATATATGGCTTGAGCGCAAACCCTCTCTCTCGCAATCCGATCACATTGTACTCTTGATCCATCACCACCACGGGAGATGTGTAATACTCATACCCTTGGCTCCTTGCCAAGGCGATACGCTCGAGGCGATTGGGCATGTACAAATCATCGGCGTCCCAGAGCACACCCCAATCGCAACTCATCGCATTGAGAGCTACTGTTCTTGCGTACCCTCTTCCCCGATTGGGCATGGTGGGTATTATCTGAATCCGAGCATCCGAAGCAGCGAGACGCTGAAGGATCGCGAGTGTCTGATCCGTCGAACCATCGTCAACAACGATCCATTCCCAGTTATTCCATGTCTGATTGAGCAATGCCCAGTAACACCGCTCTATCATCGAAGCCCCGTTATACACCGGCGTGAGAACACTCAGTTTATTGTCCATTCGCCACCTCGCCCCATAAGAGATTCAGCAAGCGAGGTTGGCATAAAATAGACGAGATAGAACAGAGGATGAAAAATAACTGATACCATATTGATTACCGCTACACAAGATAAAAACATAATCATATATGATTTCTAATGGCGTGTCAACATGTTTTCTAAAAACATGGTTATCTTCCTCAAAACAACTTACGGCTTGACTGTTCAATTTTTATATCGTTTGCACTCATATCACGCCTGTTCATCAGCCCGTTATCGTCGAACTCCCAATGCTCGTTGCCATGGGTTCGGAACCATTGACCGGTGATGTCATGCCATTCGTATTCAAACCGGACGCTGATGTGATTATCGGTAAACGCCCAGAGTTCTTTCATCAATCGGTAATCAAGTTCCTTGCTCCATTTGTCCGCGAGGAACCGCTCCACTGCTACTCTCCCGGTGAATATCTGGTCTCGGTTTCGCCATTGGGTGTCAACGGCGTATGCCTGTGCGACTCTCTTTGAATCGCGTGAATTCCACGCGTCGCAGCAGATCAATCTGCTCATTGAGGGCGCGATTGTGAATGCCCAGGTTGTTGGACGCGCGAGCAACAACAATCACACACCAAGCGATGCTGCTCAGCTCGCCAAAGCGATGGTACGAAAACTTATTGAAGATGCAAAGACGAACTGAGTTAATGCGCTGCGGTCACACGGAGCACTTCTTGGATACTCGTCAAACCATCGCTTGCCTTGTTGATCCCGTCTGAGCGTAGAGATTTCATCCCACGCTCAAGGCACAGTCTGCGGAACTCGGACACATTTGGATTGCGTGCGATGACATCGCGCAGCGTATCATCGACGGCGAGCATCTCGTAGATACCGACTCGACCTGAGTACCCGGTATTGCGGCATTTTTCACAACCGGCAGGTACCCACATCTCGTTGCTCGGCAAGCCATTCATTTCGAGGAACTCGGCCATTTCTTCGCTGGGGGCTTCTTGGGTTTTGCAATGGGTGCACAATCTGCGAAGTAGCCGCTGGGCGAGCACGCCGTTGAGGGCGGCACCGACTAGGAAAGGTTCAAGACCAATATTCACCAATCGTGTCACTGAACTCGGCGCATCATTGGTATGCAAAGTTGACAATACCAAGTGACCGGTGAGGGCAGCCTGCACCGCGGTGTGGGCGGTTTCGTGGTCACGAATTTCACCGAGCATGATCACATCGGGGTCTTGACGAAGCAGGGCTTTGAGCGCTTTGGCGAAGGTCATGTCGATCTTGGCGTGAGTTTGGGTCTGGGTGATGCCATCAAGATGGTATTCGATCGGATCTTCTACGGTCGACACATTGAGCTTTGCTTTGTCGATCTGACGGAGCGATGAATAGAGCGTTGTTGTTTTACCAGAACCGGTCGGGCCGGTGACGAGCAAGATACCATGAGGCACAACGATCTGTGACTGCCAGATTTCAAGCGTCTGTTGATCGAAGCCCAGGTCTTCGAGCTTCACATTGATCGACTTGGTATCGAGGATACGCATCACGATCTTTTCGCCATACCCGGTTGGTAATGATGACACACGAAGGTCGAGCTTTCGCCCGCCGACCACGCATCGGATACGACCATCCTGAGGCACCCTGCGCTCTGAAATATCCAAGTCCGCCATGATCTTGAGACGCGATGTGATCGCTGCCGACATACTCGGAGGCGGGTTCATAGATTCAAACAAGATGCCGTCGATTCGCAAACGCACCTTGATTTTTTTTTCACCAGGCTCGATGTGGATGTCCGACGCGCCTTCTTTGACTGCGTTCTGGATGATGTAGTTCACATAGCGGATAACCGGTGATTCGCCAGCCTGTGCTTCAAGATCAACGGTCTCAGTATGGGTGCTGGTCGTCACCTCAACATCGGATTCTTCGACATCGGCTAAAATCTCTGAGAGATCGACATCACTCGCTGAATCTCCGCCGACTAGTTCAAGAGATGCACGAATATCGCCCGGCGTGACGAGCACCACTTTAATACTCGACACACGGAGCTTTGACCGTATTTCATCAATCGTAAACACATCGCTCGGGTTAATGACCCCGACTACCACACGCGGGCCTTCGGTTCTGAGAGGCAGCACTTTGTGCGCCTGGCAGAACTCAATGGTCAATCGCTGGAGGAGTTTGCCATCGAACCCGCCATCGAGACCTTTTTCAATATCTATTCGCTCGAACAACACGCCGGCGTTTTGTGCGACCACCGTCTGGATTGCTTCTTCATCTGCGCCCTGTTCAAAGAGCGTGATGATCAGGCTGCGTCCGGGTGACTGCTTCATTACCTGTTGGGCTGAGGTGAGCTGTTCAGCGGTGATCGCTTCTTGTTCGACGAGCATCTCGGAGAGTTCGCCATTGATTGCGAAATCATGCCCATCAGCATTTGTGCTATAGACATTCATCATCGCGTTGCCGACGCCAGCCCCACGAGCGGGGAGCTTATTCTGAAGGACTGCGGGATCGTAATCTACACTTCCATCTTCCTCACCAAATCGAGTCTGGCTCGATGGCATCGAGGGCAACGGGCTAAAAGAGCCAGGACGCTGGTCGAGCGTATGGCGTGCTTTTTTGGCTGCTGACGAGAGCAAACGGCGCTGGGGACGCTTGGTCTCGTTGGAATCTCCGTTGACCCCGAGCTCATTGAGAATGTCATCAATATCCGACATTGTGTCCCTGTCTGCTCATCAATCGAGCTGCACTGTTTCGCTACCCATTGTCAGTTGAAAGCGCATCGAATCCGCTTCGATCACAACATGCTGCCCGGTAATCTCGACAACTGAAAAATATTCGCCGAGCTGCATCCCTGAGCGGACTGCTTGGCCCGAGATACGAGCCGCCGGGCGCGAACCACCGATGATTCCTTTGAGACGAAAATTAAACGCTTCTTCGATGACCATCTCGCGCCGGCGCTCAATTTCGCGTGCAAGATCACGCTGTCGTTGGATCTCGAGGCGTTCCTCTTCAGACATCCCAGGATCAATCTCGATGACCTCATCTTCGACCGCACCCGGGAGTGAGAATGGATTTTCTGCAAAAGAATCTGTGTTTGCAATCTGAAACGAGATCGTGCTCTGATCGAGTGTACTCATCACATTTTTAAACCGCTTCGTAAAATCAACAGAACTGGTTTCAGAGGCGTACTCGATCGAAGCGATATTCTCATCGAGCCCGGCCTTCATCCCGATGTACCTCATCGCGTAAATCGCACCGCCACCGATCGCCAGCACGCTCAGCGCGATGACCATCTGGGTGTTGAACTTCGAGTCTGAAGTAGAAGACGAAATCGCAGACTCGGGCGCCTGCTTGAGCGATGGGATCCCTGTCACATCATCCGTCTTTGACATATTGAGAAAGATATTGCTTGATGCCTCATCTTGCTCTTGCGGGTTGTCTGAGAAACTCAGCCCTGATTCTTCATTAAAATCACTCATGGTGTCGCTCCTTGATCAACTTGGAAATAGATGCTCAAAGTAAAATCAGCTTCGATTTCCATCCCCTCTTCGTTCGAGTCCTTAATCACCATGTCGACGATGCGTGTAATCCGAGGCAGTTTCTCGATCGCAAGGAGGAACTTATAGAACCCCTCGAACGACCCTTCGGTGCTCATATCGAGTGGCTGCTCACGGAACCGGGCAGCCGCCACGGGCTTGGTGCTCTTGAGTGTTGGCGGGGTCAACCCTGATTCGATCGCCAAAGCTGAAACCTGACGCACGATCAGATCGACCTCTTTGTTCGATGGGAGCAGCGCTTCCATCTCATCAATCCGTGCCAAGATGACCTCGTTGCTCTTTTTGAGGTCGTCGTTTCGGCTCGTCTCAAGCCTTAATGACTGGAGCATTTCCTTCTTGTGGTTTATCTCGCTCTGAGCCTGCTCAATATTGGCGCTCTGAGGCTGAAAAATGACAAAATAGCTGACGATCGGTAGCATCAGCACCGCCAGAAACAATATGAGTTCTCGTGTTCCAAATCGCATCGAAGCAATCTCCTGCGTTAGTCTGAATCGGTTTTCGCACCAGCAATACCAAAGTCCACACGACCGATCTCGACCTCTTGGGTCCCATCGACCAATCGTGCATCCGCATTCTCAACCAGGTTCATTGTCACCTTGAACTTGCGGTATCGCTGCTTATCGATCGTTGTCTCGTTGATGTATTGCAACTCGACATCACCAAACAAAGGGGATGATTTAATCGCTGCCAAGAAATCAGCCACTTGGTCGTTTTCTTGAGCCAGTCCTTCGACTGCTAATGAAAACTTGAACCTTGGAGGCAGCACCTTAGGAGGCTTGGCAGCACTTTCGCCGTCTTTGCCCTTGCCTACAGTTTTTCCTTTGAGGGTTCTCGTCTGTGCGGCCAACTCCTTTGGGCTCAGCTTCGGAACTTTGACCTTTACCCGCTCACCCTCAAGATTTACCATCGTGAGTGTCAGCCCATCGGGGATCGATCGAACAACCTCTCCGAGGAGTACTGAACGAGGCACACGGTCTTTGAGCGCCGTCACAACCTCTGCGCGTTCGATCAGATCAATACGCTGCTTTTCGAGCGCTTCGAGCTGAGTGATTTTGCTTGCTTCTTCTTCAAATGCAGCAGCAACAATTTTCTGCTCGGTATGCACCCGGCGCCAACGCTGATGGTTGACCACAAAGGCGCCAACCACGCCGACGATCACTAGCGTAAAGAGGAACAAGGCCATCACATTGGCCCGAAGCTGCCCTTTGCCTTTGACATACTCAGCGGGCAAGAAGCTTGCGCCCTGATTGGGATTTTCCTTGGGATGACTCATCCAACTACCTCCAAAAACCAATCCAACTACAACTCGTTTACAAATCCATCGGGCTCAATGCCCCACCGATAACTGCCGCCCACCCTGGCTGAGGCGTGCGAAGATCAACCCCGCTTGTCGGCACCCGCCCAGATCGTGCCAGGCACGCCAATGGATCAAGCACCTGAGCATTGAGCCGAATCACCCGGGCAATGTGCTCGCATACATTTTGCTGTCGGGCTTGCCCGCCAACAAACACCGCACGCTCGACGCGCATCGTCGGGAACAACGCGTGGTGATAACGCAGGCACATCTGTACCTCATCGCAGATCATCTCAAGGGGTTCGCTCAGATCAACCTGTGGGCCACGAGAGAACCCCACCGGGGCAGCTTGCAAGGATTCTGTTTCAAACCCTGTCGGCTGCGTACTTTTTACATCCGTCTCATTGCCAGCCTCAGGCGGCGGCATGCCAGGCGTGTTATCTGATTCAGCACCGCCCGCAACAACACGCGATGGAACGAGCACTTGAAGATTCATACGAATCTCGCGAGCCTCCATCATGGTGCATCTGAGCTGATGACAGATTGCTTCATCGAAGTGCATCGTGCCCAGCTCGATGGTTCTGGCAAAGACCATCTTTGAGCCGTGCATAATCAAGACTTTGGTTGACCCACATCCCAGATCAAGGATCAGCGTTGGTTTGGTTGCCTCGCCCTGCTCTGTTGAATCATGGCGGAGTTCTACAGCTTTGGTCATTGCATCAAACTCGGTATGGATTCCGACCGGTTCGAGCTTGGCATTTTTGAGCGAACCCATAATCCGTCCGACAAACTCACGCGATGCTGCGAAACAGATAACTTCGAGCTTGCCGTTGGCTTTGACACCCTCGACCACCCGGCACCGGACGAGCAGCTCACGGGGATCACAGTTAAGCTGGGCGCTGAGCTGGGCGCTGGCGATCTGTTCGATCGGCACGCCTTCGGTTGGGATAATCTGGAGATGCTTGCACACCATCTGCCCGGTGGGGATCAGGCTTGTTGCTCGTGTTGCGTTGATTTTTTCGCCTTTGAGAAACTTTGGCAACGCGTCCATCTGGAACAACAATCGCTTTGCAGGATTATCGAGCAGATCATCGGGTGTAGGCATGAAAGCCGCCGACACGATCGAACTCGGGTTTGTCCCAGTGAGTTGAAGCACCTTGATCCCCGACACTCCAAACTCAATTGCGAGCGGAATCGCGCCCGGGCGCATCGCACCGACTGTTGACAGCGACGACCCGAGCTTGCCCTTGCACAACCCACTGGTCAGCTTTGAACCGAGTTTTCCGAACTTTGGTTTGTGCTTCATAACTCGGTAGCCTTCCCACCCGGCGTCGGGAGCGACGAACAACCGATCGGCAAACGCCGCACCGGAAATGTCCTTCGGAAGGGAGATCGACCGATCTTGAGTGTGAGTTCACCCCAGCACAGACACACTGCAATCTGGGCATTGGCGGGCTATTCCGGATCGTCCTAATCGGCACACTCGGAGCATCTTCTCAATCCAGTGCCCGCGCGACGCGTCCGAGAACATCTTCGAGCTTTGTGAGCGCCCCATCAAGATCCCATTGTTGGGAATCACGATCGCCTGTTGTATTAGATATCACCCGGATCTCAGCGGTGAGCATTGAAGGATCAACCCGATGAACAGCGAGCCCTGCCGCTGCCCCCTCCATAGCCTCTGCGATTGCACCGCATTGAGCAGCGATCATCGCGGCACGCTCATCCGTGCCCGAGCACAAAGAAACACATGCGATCGTCCCGAGATGGTCGGCGATGGGTTTGAGCCAGTTTGCCGAGATTGGATCGTGGACAATCGAATCAGAACCATGATCGAAAGGGGCAAAACCCATCGCTGCGCATGATGTAAACCCATCGTTCGTCCACACCCCATCATCGGCAAAGACTGATTCGCTCGCACATACAACATCGCCAAGCTCACATGCCCATCTAGAAGCCTCATCCGATTCAACGCTCGGCAACGCCCCCGCGATTCCAGCGCTGAGCACACCCACATGACGCGATGGATCAATCGCCCTCGCCACAGCGCCCGCAGCATTAGCTTTGCCGACACCGGTATAGACAAAATCAACACGAGTATTACTGGTTTCGATGCGCTCCCAGAGTGCTGGTCGCTTGCCGTTGATATCAAACGCCTTCATCGCAGCATCAAACTCGCGCGGAGCAGCCAGTGCGATCAGCCATACGGTGCGTGTGTCATTATCGTTCTTGGGGTTGGAAGCAGAATCATTCACAGTCAATGGTAGCCAATCACATCAGGCTGCTTGCTGATCGTCCGAATCGCTTTGAGGCTCCTCTGATTCAACCGGCTTACCAACGCTCGTAGATGGATCGAGCGTATAGAGCCCATTAGACATCGATTTCTCGATCATCCGCAGGCAGAATGCATGCTCATGCTCAGGGTAGAAGTTAAACGAACGCACATCTTCGCCATCGGATTCGATCACCGTGATCTCGTGATGATCTCGAAGATCAATCATGGCTACTTCATCGTCATCCTCAAAGTGTGTAAGCTCAACAACGGTCGGCCTGCAAGGATCAAGCGGTGTCCAATCAACCACAACTCCTTGCATCCCATTGGAGAGCAGAACCTTTGATCCTGGTGCATAAGCCGGGCACACGCTGAGCAACGATTGAAAAACAATCGGGTCCATCCATGATTTATACGGTTCTTGCATCAATGTATGGAGCGCAAAGACCGGCGGGCGTGATTTGCGAGCGACTTCTGTGTCGCCGATGGTATAGGCAGGGTGCACCAATCGGTCGTATAAATCCGCAACGAGCAATATCCGTGCGAAGATATGAATCTTCGAGCCCTCTTGCCCGATCTCAGTCCCATCGAGCTTTTTGCGTATTGGGAAACCTGAACCATCAAATCGCTGATGATGATGCAACACCGCAGAAGCAGCCGAGGGCTCGACTTGCCCGCGGATCATCTCATACCCGATCCGCACATGCTCTTGCCATTCGGGATCGGTATCGTCATGCTCCCTGGCCCATCGTTCGAGCGTCGATGCTTTGAGCCTGGTCATCCCGATATCATGGAGCATCGCAGCGACCCCAAGCCCCGTCACATTTTTGGCGAGCCGAGCCGAGAGTCGCTTGCGTTCTTTGAGCAGATAAAAGCTCAGCCGAATGCCCATGAGCATGCTCAGGAAACCGACATTGGCGCCGTGGCGGATGGCGGGTGATCCGCTGTCGGCGATCTCGCCGACAAAGATCGCAGCGTCTGGATCATTGATGAGCCGAGCCATCAGCAAGCCCATCGCCTGTTGATACTTGGTGTAATCGAGCTTGGCGTGCATGTCTTTGCCCGCCTCATCGAAGGCGCTCGCAACATCCGATGCGATCTCCGCGCGTGAAGACATGATCACAGGCGAGACAAACTTCGCGATGGATTCCATATTGGGATATTTGATCCAGATCTCGGGGAGGTTGAGCTCAACAAGCCGCTCGATGGTGCTCTGCTCGAGCACCGCACCCGGACGCAACAGCAGCCGAGCCGACGCGCGTGGGTTATAGACCGGCAGCGCCAGCTCCATCCCCTCTTTGGCATGTGTTATCGGCACTCGAAGCATCCGCACTCCTCAACGCGATCCATCAGCAGACCGGTTCAGACTCGATCAAACCAGTTCAATCATCGGGCATCGAGCGTAAAGAGTTCACGCGGATTGACACAGTCGGTGCAGATCAGCTCGGGCTCGCAACGCCGATTTCGCTCAACGATGCGATCACATAGCTCAGATACGCAAGCACAAACACTATCCCAAGAAAACGCCCAAGAACCGGGCGAATCAGGACAATCACAAGCAGAAATACACTCACTCCGAGCATCGCCCAAAGATGAATACTCATCGCCTGAGGCATCGACAGCGGATGAATCAGCGAAGTAATCCCCAACACACTAAGGAGGTTGAAGATGTTCGAGCCAACCACATTGCCCACCGCCATATCGGACTCTTTGCTCATCGCTGCACGAACAGTTGCTGCCAGCTCAGGAAGGCTGGTACCAAAGGCAACAATGGTGGTTCCCACCACCCCCGCGGGCACGCCGACACGGATCGCGAGATCGCTCGCTCCCCAGACAAGACCCTTTGCCCCGAGTCCAAGCGCTGCGATTCCCACAAGAATCATCAAGATGTCCTTGTGCACTGCCTTGGGATGGGCAACCACATCATCA
The DNA here is from genome assembly GCA_016764015.1 of Phycisphaerales bacterium. Next base: position 855 of record JAESSR010000326.1, on the reverse strand, counting down.
CCTTCGTGCTCGATATCTACTCGATGGGCTTTGATGATAAAAAGCACATACCCGATGAGCCCAGCGAACAGGATCAATCCTTCGAGCCGAGTGATCTGCTGATCCATCATCAGCACGACAGCGCCGATGGTGATCGCGAGCATGATGGGCAGCTCGACGAATCGCACACGACGATGCACCCCGATCGGCACCATGATCGCGCCCACACCCAAGATTAACAGGATGTTGGCGATGTTTGAGCCGAGTACATTGCCGATCGCCAGATCGGGCTTGCCTTGGATCGCTGCGCCGATCGATGCGAAGAGTTCAGGCGCACTTGTCCCGAAGGCGACCACGGTGACGCCGATCGCAAAGGCGCTCAGCCCCATGACCCGCGCAAGCTGGGCTGAGCCGCGCACGAGCAGATCAGCGCCTGCGATCAGCACGCCGAGCCCGATGACCAGTACAACTCCAGCAATAAACCCACTCAAGGTCGATCCCCCCCGGGTTGAATGCCCGAGCGACCCAACAACGAGAATCCGCCTGCTACGCGTGGGATTAGCACAATCACGACCCGCTTGGGGATGTTGCGTGATTCGTTCGCCCGCGTTAGGCGCGAGCCCGGGCTGGTGAGCATCAGCTCGCCGAGCGTCATGCCCACAGGCTTGATCGGTTCATACCCAAACTCGCTGCCCGGGCGTTGGCGCTGGGCATCGAATGAGTTCTCGGCTGAGCGATCATTGCGAGCATCTGCATTGCCCTGTAGTTGGTGTGTTCCAAGCTCGGGTTCTTGTCCAGGGCCGAAGGCTCCTGAATTATTTTGACCATCTGATCCATCGTTTGGTGATCCTTGACTCGGATCAGTGAGCATCTCCC
>JAESSR010000325.1 GCA_016764015.1 Phycisphaerales bacterium | reverse complement strand
GGCGTAAGAGTTGGGTGGCGGCTTTGCGTTGGGTTTCGGCGTGGGCGGGGGTGGTTGGTTTGTCTTTGAGGATGTCGGCGAGGCGGGCCGACGCGAGGGCGCGGGCTTCGGGTTCGATGATTTGTTGGCGGGCGTTGGCGATTTTTTCGATGGCCTCGACTGCGATTTTGAATGATTCTGAGTTGAGGATGGCCGCGAGTTCGATCAGGGTGAGGTGATGGATCTGGCACATCTCGAAGGCCGACATCGAGGGGTTGGTCAGGTCTTCGAGGAGCTCGTTGGTGAGGGTTGCGATTGAGCGGTCGGGAGAAGGCGATGGGGAAGAGGGATGGGAGAAGACCCCTCCGGCCGCTGCGCGTCCACCTCCCCCGGAAGCCCGGGGGAGGCGAAAGAGTTGAAGGTGTAGGGGGATGAGGATTGGAAACGATTTGTGGTTTTGTTGTTTGTATTGGTCATGCGTGAATGATCGCATGGCCGATGGGCGGCACAAGGGGGGCGTTGGGGAGTGCAGGGATTTTGCGCACAGGAGTGGTCGATAGGGGGAAGATTTTGGGTTTGGAGGGAGAGTGGGTGGTTGCCTTGGTGCTTAAGAACCGGACTGTGCCGAGGACGGCGAGTCGGGGCACTCAAAAACCGCCTTTGAGGAGCTACTAGAGCCGTTTTATTTAAATAACTGCGATTTGTTTATTTCTATTATTGCGTTTGTTTCGTTTATACGATACACTGTACACAAGGACTGTACACAAGGGCTGTGTTGCCGGAGATGAACAATGTCAGCAGAGCGAATACTACCAGAAACGGTTCCATCTATAGAAGATATGCAACTTGCTCAAGAGTCAGGGCAAAGGTTGAGCAAAGCCCTGTCAAAGGGGCATAATCTTCGACTTACAGCCGTAGATGATGGGCCTGAGCCTGTTGAAATCCCAGCAGCTGCTGCTCAGCTATTAGTGAGTTTACTCGCAGAAATGGCCAAAGGGAATGCGGTGACGCTTATCCCTATCCATGCAAAGTTAACGACTCAGCGTGTTGCAGATCTTCTCGGTGTCTCCCGACCGTTTATTGTCAAAGAGATTGAGGAAGGTCGCCTACCAGGTCGAAAAGTCGGAAAACATCGTCGCGTGTTGTTCGAAGACCTTGTCGCATACAAGCAGCGGATGGATGGGGATAGACAGCAAGCTCTTGACGAGTTATCTGCACTTGATCAGGAACTTGGTCTCACATAAGACTTTCATCGGGTACACTCTAAATGTATGCATAGCCACTTTACAGTTATTTTTGACGCTTGCGTGTTTTACCCGGTACATACACGCAACATCCTAATGCAACTTGCAACAACTGGCTTGTTCAGGGCTCGATGGACAGATGAGATACATGAAGAATGGATACGCAACCTTGCGATCAACCGACCCGACATTGGCCAAGACAAGCTAAATCTAATGCGTTCACAAATGGATCGTGCTGTCCCAGACTCCTTGGTGACGGGATATGAGCCACTTATCGATGGTCTTAATCTACCTGACCCGGATGATCGGCATGTTCTTGCGGCTGCGATTCGTTGCCATGCTGCTGTTATTGTGACAACGAATCTGAAAGATTTCCCAGATGAACTCCTTGAGCCACTCGGTGTCATCGCTCAGCATCCGGATATATTTATTACTGACCTGATCGACCTTGATTCTGGAGCCGTTTGTAAATCAGTGAAAACGATTCGAGCTCGACAAAAGAACCCACCAGTATCTCCTGAAGGTCAACTCGAAATTCTAAAAGGCCAAGGCTTACTGGAAACCGTATCAGAGCTTCAAGAGTTTATTGATCTAATTTAAATCAATCGATTATCGATCGGCGATGTTGCGGGCGAAAATTGCGACTTCGTCACATGCATGACACCCGGCGATGAGAGATTTATGATTGTGATTGAATAAACCATAAAAATTCCTTGCCACGCTCCGAGGCCCGAAGTTGCATCATTCCTTGGCCAGACATACCCCCTTGCAAGGAATCCGTGGATACAAGCCCTGCCACATTCAAATCACGCCATACTTGATCATAAAATGCTCTTTTGGTTTTTAGTTCTGGATAAGCAGCTTTCAAGACTAACTCTAAAGAGCCCATCGTGATGTTTTGTGGCGGCTTTACCCCGTGCTCTGAAAACCATTGTGGAGGATTAGAAAACAGTTTCAACAGGCGTATATGCCATTCGTTAAAATCATCAATTAAGCGTAGATACATCTGCTTTATTGCAGACTGAATTGATGTAGACGAAGTTGAGTTTGAGATAGCGTTAAGGAGAGCCTCCTGCTTCTCCTGCTGGCTAGTGCGTAACGCAATAGTAGACGCCTGAATAAGCATGTCGATAAACTCTTCGTCTTGCTGAAGTTCTTCTAGAGAGAGTCCGCGATCGGATTCCAGAGTTCTCAATCGTTCGCCTACCTGTTCCATCCATTCATTTCGTCGTTTCTCAATAGGAGCAGACACAACAAATGAAAAAAGCTCAGCACCTGCCGAACCCAGAACAGGGACAGACCCTATCACTCCTTTAGCGATAGCATGCCCAACATCTCCCTTGCTAGTCTTTGGCACAACTAAGTTGTGAGTTCTAGAATCCGATTCTTCGCTCATTTTATGTCCCATCACCAATGCAACTCACACCATTCGAGGATGATCACTCACCACGATCGGAAAACTTCATTAACTTATATTAGCCGATCTTCGCTCGCGATGCCGTGGGCGGGGGCGGTGTTGAGTTGGACTAATACTTCGCCTTGGGCTTGTTGGGCGGCTTCTGGGTCTACATAGTCAGAGTGGCAGGAGGCTTTTTCGCCTTCGTCTACTCCTACGGCCTTCTTGGTTTTACTTGCGAGTTTGTGGATCTCTTCGGGGCTGAGGTAGCCTCGGGCTTCGAGGATCTTTGTTTGTTCTTCGGTAAGGGCGGCGGATTTTATGGCGGCTCCTACTTTTCCATCGGCTCCAACGCGGGCGAAGCCTTCGGCGTTGCCGGATTGGAACTCTTTGATTTCCATGGAGATTCGGACGGAGCACCAGTCGTGGCCGCACATGGCGCAGAAGTCGGTGTCTACATCGAGGTCTTCATCGTGGTAGGCGCGGGCGGTGTCTTCGTCGAAGGACAACTCGAAGTGCTTCTTCCAGTTGAGCGCGGCACGGGCTTTGGTGAGGTCGTCGTCCCAGTCGCGGGTGCCTGGGATTCCCAACGCGACATCGGCGGCGTGTGCTGCGATTTTGTAGGCGATACAGCCTTCTTTGACATCGCCTTTCTTTGGAAGCCCGAGGTGTTCTTTGGGGGTGACATAGCAGAGCATTGATGCGCCGTGGTAGGCGATGGCGGTTGCGCCGATGCAACTGGTGATGTGGTCGTAGCCGGGGAAGACATCGGTGACGAGTGGGCCGAGGACATAGAAGGGTGCGCCGTGGCAGAGGGTGCGTTGGAGCTTGGCGTTGTATTCGATCTGGTCGAACGGGACATGACCTGGGCCTTCGACCATGACTTGGAGCCCGTGGGTCCAGGCGCGTTCGGTGAGTTCTGCGATGACTTCGAGCTCGGCGAGTTGTGCGAAGTCGGTGGCGTCGGCGAGCCCGCCGGGGCGGAGCCCGTCGCCGATGGAGAAGGCGACATCGTGCTTACGCATGAGCT
>JAESSR010000324.1 GCA_016764015.1 Phycisphaerales bacterium | reverse complement strand
GACTGAATCCGGACGAATCCAAGGAAAACGCATCCATCGGAATCACAAACTCTGGGAGCAGTACCTCGTTTCATACGCCGATATCGCACCGACCCATGTCGATTGGTCGGTCGATCAGGTCGAGCATGTGCTCACCGATGAACTCATCGCAGAACTCGAAGAAGCGCTCCGCGTGCGAGGCATCACCATCGACAACGGGGGAACCACATGATCCCCGATCTCATCCAAACCTTCCTCACCCTCGATCTCTTCCCATTGTTGGCCGCCATCTTCGCCGCCCTCTCGTGTGGCTTGCTCGGAAACTTCCTCGTCCTCCGCAAACAATCCCTCATGGGCGACGCGATCTCGCACGCCGTCCTCCCCGGGCTCGTCGGCGCGTTCCTCATCACCCGATCCCGATCCCCCGGCATCATGTTCATCGGCGCCGCCACCTCGGCTCTGCTCACCGTCGTCCTCGTCGAAATCATCAAACGCCTAGGCAAAGTCGAGCCAGGCGCCGCGATGGGCGTGGTCTTCTCGGTCCTCTTCGCCCTGGGCGTATTCATGCTCGAAAGCGCCTCGGCTCGAAGCGTTGACCTCGACGCAGACTGCGTCCTTCACGGCAATCTCCAAACGCTCTTCTGGACCAACTCCCCCACCGAGTGGAGTCACTTCCTCAGCGCAAACATCAGGGATGAAGTCCCCCGCCAACTCTGGACGCTTCTGGGCACCACCTTCGCCGTCATCATCTTCATCACCGTCTTCTTCAAAGAACTCCGCATCGCTTCGTTTGACGCAGGAATATCGACCGTCCAAGGCATCAACGCAGGGTTCATGCACATGGCACTCATGACCTTCGTCGCCATCGCCGCAGTCGCATCATTCGAGGCCGTCGGTTCAATCCTGGTCATCGCGATGCTCATCTGCCCCGCCGCCACCGCTCGCCTGCTCACCGATCGACTTATCACGCAAATCCTCGTTAGCGCCATCATTGCCTTGCTCACCGCGATCGGGGGATACACCCTTGCCTCATGGTTCGGTGTCAACGCCGCGGGCATGATGGCAACCACCGCCGGCGCGATTCTCGTCGTCGTCATGATCGGTTCCCCATCCCACGGCATCATCGCCAAAGCACGCAACCAACGCAAACTCGGCAACCTCGTCGTCCTCGAAGATATCCTCGGGGCGCTCTATCGGCTCTCAGAAACCGGGGATCATGCATCGCGAAACGATCTCATGGCACTCATTGGCTCGCCGAAGCGAACAGCCAAAGCACTCGATCGTGCCGAGTACGATCTGCTCATCGTACAGATGACCAATCACATCGCACTCACCGAAAAAGGAATATCCCAAGGCGCGGCGATCATCCGCAAGCATCGCCAATGGGAAGGCTACCTCGTCGACCAAGCCGGCATCAGCCCAGATCATGTCCACGATACCGCCGAAAAACTCGAGCACTTGATCGACCCTGATCTCCCCAACCAGCACACTGACCCCCATGGCAAACCAATCCCGCCAAAGAACACATAAACCCGTGGCACAGGCGTCCCGCCTGTGATCTTCTCCCCACTCTTCACAACTCTTCAAGCCCAAAGATCACAGGCGAGACGCCTGTGCCACCAAAGAGAACCAGACCTATCCTTCCCCATGCCAATCGCTCGCGAAACAAACTTTGATGGACTCATCGGCCCGACCCACAACTACGCCGGGCTCTCGCCGGGCAATGTCGCCTCGGCAACCAACGCCGGGGGGACCTCCAAACCCAAAGCCGCGGCCCTCCAAGGGCTCGGAAAAATGAAAACCCTCATGGATCTCGGGCTCACCCAAGGGGTGTTTCCGCCTCAACACCGCCCTGACCTTGGCGCACTCCGTCAAATCGGGTTCTCCGGCTCCGATGAACAACTCCTCAAAGAGGCCCACGAGGCAGACCCAACCCTGCTCGCCGCCATCTGGAGCGCCAGCAGCATGTGGGCCGCCAACGCCGCCACCGTGTCACCAAGCGCCGACACCGCAGACAACAAAGTTCATCTCACCCCCGCCAACCTCATCTCCAACTACCACCGCTCACTCGAACACCCCACAACTACCCGCATGCTCCGCATGATCTTCAACAACGACAACCACTTCGTCGTCCACGATCCATTGCCAGACCAAATGCGCTACGCCGACGAAGGCGCAGCCAACCACATCCGCTTCGCTGCCAAGCACGGCGAGCCCGGAGTCGAAATGTTCGTCTACGGCTTCGATCGCGAAGATACCGCCGGCGGCGCTCGCAAATACCCATCACGCCAAACCCGTGCCGCAACCGAAGCGATCGCTCGGCTCCACAAACTCGACCCAATCAACACCGTCTACACCCGCCAACACCCAGACGCCATCGACGCAGGAGTCTTCCACAACGATGTCATCGCAACTGGCAATGAACAAGTCTTCTTCTATCATGAACAAGCCTTCGCGACTTCCCGTTCGATGATTACCGATATTGCCGGCCCGCTCGGCGAGCCCTTGACCATCATCGAAGCCAACAACACTGATTTCTCGCTCGAAGAGGCCGTCACCAGCTACATCTTCAACTCCCAAATCGTCACCATGCCCGATGGCACCATGGCCCTCTTCGCGCCCCTCGAATCCAAAGAAAACCCAAGAGTCGCCGCGTTTGTCGATCGCATGGTCGCCGAGGCCTCCAACCCGATCAATGCTGTCCACTACCTTGATGTCCGCGAATCCATGCGCAACGGCGGCGGGCCCGCATGCCTGCGTCTGCGGGTCGTTATGAACGACGATGAACAAGCAGCCGTCCACCAGGGCGTCATGCTCAATGACAATCTCTACAAAACGCTGGTCGGATGGGTGGAAAACCACTACCCAGACGAACTGACATCAAACGACTTACTCGATCCCAAACTGGCCGTCTCGCTCACCGATGCCCTCGATGAGCTCACCCAAATCCTTGATCTGCCCGGGCTCTACTCTTTTCAACGATGAACTGTCATCAATTTGAGAATGGGTGCCCTGCTTACGCGCAGCTTAAGCAGGTCGTTGAAATCTCTCAGCGACAAGATCATGCTTAAACCCTGCCTTCGTCAGGGTGTAAGCATGGCACCCAAAAAGATAATTTACAACTTGCTACTTACCCAAAACCAAGTGGAAATAGGTGTATCTGCGCACGCGTTGGGAGCCAATGGTAAAAATTACCCGCCAATGCAATCCCTGCTCAACATCCTTATACACTTGGCACGATATAGAGACAGACCTTTAGGTTATCACACCCCCTTATTTGGAGACTGTGATACACCATGCTCATGGATGAGGAACCAGACCCATGTCAGACGACCATAATATTCCAACCGCAAAAGCCAACCTGAAGATTGAGCCGGGAGAACGCCTCGCAAGACCGTTTACCCGGTTTGCCAAACTCTCGAGTTCCGGCGGCATCGTCCTCCTGCTCATGACCGCCGTCGCGATGATTTGGGCAAACTCTGATTACGCCGACAGTTACAACGAGATATTCAACGAAACCGAGACCAGGATCACGGTTGCCCACAATCCACATCATGGCCCAGCAGCCGAACACGATGCCCCCGATGCTGAGCATGACATCGGCGCAGACCACGCCGATGAGGCCCAGCACGCCCCCGATGTACAATCCATCATCGATGAAGCCAACAAAGCTGTTGACGGCGAAGGATATGGAGACAAAGACTACGAAAAGGCCGACAAGCACGCCTGGTCGCCATTGCCCGAAGCACCCCGCTGGTGGCAAGGGCACTCGACCGTGGACTGGATCAATGACCTGCTCATGGCGATCTTCTTCCTTGTTGTTGGACTCGAAATCAAACGCGAAATCCTCGTGGGCGAACTCGCATCACCCAAGCGAGCCGCCTTGCCAATCTTCGGCGCCATCGGTGGCATGCTCGGACCCGCACTCATTTTCGCGGGATTCAACATGGGTAAATCAACCATCGGCGGATGGGGGATCCCCATGGCGACCGACATCGCCTTTGCAGTCGGTATCCTCGCGATGCTCGGCTCACGCATCCCAAGATCACTCATGGTCTTCCTCACCAGCCTCGCTATTGTCGATGACCTTGGCGCCCTGATCGTCATCGCGGTGTTCTATACCGATCAAATCCAAATGGCGTATCTCGGATATGCCGGCATCACCATCGGGATCTTGGTGTTTATGAATATCTTGCGAGTCCGCTGGATCACCCTCTATCTGGTGCTCGGCTTGCCGCTCTGGTACTTCGTCTATATGTCAGGTGTCCACGCGACCATCGCGGGTGTGCTCCTGGCGATGACCATCCCCGCTCATGCCCGTGTCAACGCGGTCAACTTTGTTTTCTCGACCCGCAAGGCACTCGATATCTTTGAAAAAGCGGAGGATGATCCAGACACGGATGTCACCCAATCATCAGAGCGCCGAGCAGCGGTCAACGCGATTATGAAGAACTCGCGTCAGGTGCTTCCGCCATTGCATCGCATCGAGTATGTGCTCCATCCTTGGGTTGCATTCTTCATTATTCCTGTCTTTGCCTTGGCTAACGCAGGCATCCCCATCCACGGCGGGGTCATGGAAAACCTAGGAAACACCTCCTCATTGGGTATTATCTTTGGGCTCTTCCTCGGAAAGCCTTTGGGTATCGGTATCATGTGCTTTATCGCCGTCAAACTCGGTATCGCCTCGTTGCCTCCGGGAATCACTTGGCGACACATCATCGGCGCTGCCACACTCGGCGGAATCGGTTTCACCATGGCCATCTTCATCGCCAACCTCGCCTTTGCCAACTCACCGACTGATCTCGAGCACGCCAAACTCGCGATCCTCGTCGCCTCGGCAATCTCGGCAATCGTCGGTGCTGGGATCTTGCTCACATGCAAGTCCAAGCCTGAGCCAGAACCCGAAACACTCGGCCCACTTGTCGACGACGATTGATTCTTCAATCACCCACACAGATCCAAACCCCACAACCAAATGTTGTGGGGTTTTTTCATAGCGTTGCTTCTTATCGCCTCCCCCGGAAGCTTTGGGATAAGAAAAGAAATGGTGCCGTGGTTAGGAATCTCTTCGCGATTTTAACCATGGCACCGGACTGTATTTAATTAAAAATCCTGAAACTCAATACCATCGCCGCTGCGATAGGTGGCGTCTTCGATGATGTACATCCCGAGCACCCAGCCATCGACCACATACGGATCAAGGATAAACACGCCTCGAACGGTGCCATAACCCACGGAACTCGATCCAAAGTCCACATCATGATCGAGTGTCACCTCGATCGCATCATAAGGCGAAGGCGGAATCCCTATACAACACCCATCCCACGGATTCTGCATCACCAGCAGCTCTTTGGTCGTCGTCGCGATCACAGGCACCAGCGTATTGCCCACGATGACGACATGCTTTTCGTGGAGCAGATCGAGCCAGCCGGGCAGCTCAGTCTTGCCCTTCTTGGGGTTGTACACCTGCTCAATCGAACGCAGCGTCACCCAGTCAAGCACGAAAGGATTTGCCTGAGCCCCCGAGCCCGACACATGGGTATTGGATGCGAAGATACGAAATGATCCATCAGCGAGTTGCTCGAAGGTTGGCGATGGGAGCACCTCAACTGGGATGTCTTCTTTCGTGTTCTCTTCAATGACTTCTGCGATGATTTCAGCAGCAGCTTGAGCGACATTTTCTGCATCAGCAACTTCATTTTCACCAATCTCGGTCGCCAACTCGTCAACCGCTTCTTGGATTTCTTCGATCACGATTGGGGCTTGTATTTCCAAAGGAGCAGATTCAGACTCATCGGCAACTACAAGTTCTTCGCGCTCAACAACTTTTATTGGTTCTGGCTCAGGTTCTGAAACACGAATCGGTTGAACGATCGGCCTTTCAATCGTTGGCTCAGAAAGCTCAGGCTCACTTGGTCTTTCCGCAACAGTTCCATGTGGAACAGCCGGGCTGGTGGTCGGCTGAGCGACTACACCCTTTGTGCGCACGCGGCTGGTATATAGGCCTGCCGTGAGCACTGCCAATCCCAAAATAAATAACCAGAACCAACGCACAGAAATCTCCTAACCAATCGGACGCAACGATCGAACCACAGGCGTGCGGTACGCAATCAACGCGGGGATCACCCCCGCGATGCCCGCGATCGCGACGGTCGCCAGCACAATCATCAGATACCCGTCAACGGGAAGCGATGGATTCACCACGATCCCAACACGGGATTGCAGAATCCCCGATACCACCCGCCCGGCGATCAACGCGATCCCGATCCCGCCGAATCCACCAAGCACCCCGATGATCGCGCTCTCGGTGAGCACCAGATTAAACACGCGTAGCTTGGTTGCTCCGAGTACCCGTAATACCGCGATCTGGCGTCGGCGTTGCTCCATCGAGTTGTACAGCGCAACCAATATCGAAATCCCCGACGAGAACATCACCGCGATCGCCATCGCCAGAAGCACCTGATCGATATTCGAAACGATCTTGAACAACCCACCCACCGTGCTTGCCGGGTTGGCGACTGTCCAGTTGGGATCTGAACGCAATGAGCTGAGCACCTGCATCAGCGCGGCTTTGCGATGCCCGATTGATGCATAAATGCCTGTGATCTTGCGATCAATATCTGTCACATCATCAATCGTGGTTTGTATCCCATGCCCGAGCTGAGATTCGCGTCGATCATGGGCGTGGAGAATCCATGCGGATTCCAAGCTCGTAAACAACGCCCGATCGTGTGCCGTCGCGGTTGGATTCAGTATCCCAACAACGATAAAGCTGAACTGGGTATGCTCGTGCCCGCCCATTGTTCGTGCGGTCCCGTGTTCAAGCGTGATTGAGTCGCCGATATGCAGCGCATTGATCTTTGCCGCATCCGATCCAACCACCACTTCAAAGGGCGACACAAAGTACGCCCCATCGTCCAATGACCACGCCAATCCAGCTGCGGGCTCGAATGATTCAAAGAATGCCCCGGTCGTGCCCATCACCGGCGAGCCTTTATACGAATCCCCCAACTGCGTCGGCACTGTCCATGCGAATGGATAAGACTCGATGAGTTCTTGGTATTGTGTATAAAAAATGGGATTCCCGGGCGATTGGGCATAGAACATCGAGTTGAGCACGCTTGCCAATGGGCCGGGCTCTTTGGAGATCAGCATCTGCACATTGCCAGTGCCTCGCTTGAAGGCATCTTCGCCGGCGCTGCGCATCGAGATCAAGAGCGTCATCAGACCTGCAGCGATCGCGACGGTCAGAATGGTCAACAGCGTCGAAAACCATCGGCTGCGCATCGACCGCGTCACAATGTTCCAATCAGTCAGAGCCACTATGTATCACTCCCAACACCCGCCAAGTCTTCGAGTCGTTCGTGACGATCAAATCGTTCGATCAACGATGTGTCGTGCGTGACGCAGATCAACGCGGCGTCGATGGATCGGCAGGCTTCTTGCAGCATATCCATCGCGGTTGCGGCAAACTCTGGATCAAGTGCAGCGGTGGGTTCATCGGCGAGCACTAGGCTCGGCGAACCTGCGATGGCACGCGCGACCGCTACACGCTGTTGCTGTCCGATACTCAACTCTTGAATCTTTGCATCGGGTGTGTTGATTCCTAGTTTTTCAAGCAATGAGAGCGCCCGGGCACGATGATCTCGCCTCGGCAGGTCCGAGAACATGAGGGCTGCAAAAACATTCTCGATCACCGTGAACCCGTGCAATAGTTGATAGGTTTGAAAAACCATCCCGACATGCTGCCCACGGAACCGATCTCGCTTGGAGCCGACGAGGTCGTGCACGCAGGTGCCTTGGATATGTACTGATCCCGATGTCGGGTCCATGAGCCCAGCGATCAGATGGAGCAGGGTGCTCTTGCCGCACCCTGATTGCCCTGTGAGCACAATCTGCTGCCCTTTTTCAACCCGAAGATGCCCCACAGATACCGCCCACCGAGCGTTGGCTTCGTACCGATAATTCAACTGATTGATCTCAACGACAGGATGTATGATTTGGGTTTTCACGATCGAGCCTGAATCGTAGGAACGAGCAACCCATCAATGTCCAAAGACCGAATCAAGATGTTCATATTCAAGCAAAACAATCCCAAAGGGGTTTGTTAGGCAATTTAATTTCTTTTTTTGGGTAAGAATTGGTTGTAATTTGGGTGACAACCCGTGTACTCTATGTTCAGTAACCCAAAACCCCATTTCTGGAGGAAAAAAACGATGTTTCGAATTTCAGCAATAGCAGCTCTCGCTGCGTGCTGTGGTGTAGCTGCCGCAGCCCCCGATGTTATCTGTGGATCACTTGACGATGTCAACCACTACGGGATCGTCAACGGTATCAGTGCTTACGCAGTTGGTACCACCGCATGTAATGCTGGCGATGTCAATCTCGACTGGATTGACGGCACCCCAAATCACCCAGTTATCCAAGTTTCAATCTACCGTCTTTTGGATGGTCGCATGGAGCAGCTCGGTGTTTCATTCGTGAAACATTCATTCGCATCACTCCAAGGCAATGCATGTGGCTTTGGTTGTGGCCCTGGTGGCACATTCAGCGCTCTCGGCCCTGGGTGTTCAGACCCATACGGCGCTGGTCTGAACGGCTCACAGGCCGACCTCGGTCCTCGCTCGGAAATCAACGCATGGGACGGCCAGTTCGTGTACCCATACACTTCGATCAACCAGAGTGGCAACACTATCTACAAGCGTATCCAGGTTCAACGCACCGATATGCAGTCCGAAGGCGCACTGTACTTCGTTGAAGGCCAGTATGTCATCAAGGACGAGTTCGGTCATTTCCAAGCCGATGGCGTAACTCCAACGAGCTACAACAATGTCAGCTACAAGAGACTCAATGTATTCGAAAGCGGTAGTGCTTCAACCACCGGCGGCATCCGTCGCGAAAAATCAGCACTCGTTGCATGGCAAGAGCATGGCGGCGGATTCAACATCCCCGATCCATCAGTCAACCTTGATACTCTTTCAGTACCAGGCGAAGGCAAGCTCGAAGTTGCTTCAAAGGCAACCGATCTTGGTGACGGCACATGGCGCTACGACTACGCAGTTCACAACCAGAACTTGCACATGTCCATCGGCTCGTTCTCGGTTCCATCATCAGGTGCAACCAGCGCTCACT
>JAESSR010000323.1 GCA_016764015.1 Phycisphaerales bacterium | reverse complement strand
GCGAAGAATAAACGGAGAGACCATCGACCGCAGCTTGGCCATTTTCCCTTGGTCACGGTGGCGTTCAATCGGCAATGAGAACCGCTTACGGAAGTTGCCGGCTGAACCAAGGTATCCGGGGTTGAGGAAATCCATAATCGACCATAACTCGGAGAGCCGGTTTTCTACGGGTGTACCTGTGAGCGCGACGCGCAGTGGAACCTTGATCCCGCGAACAGCCTGGGATTGTTTGGCGGCTGGGTTCTTGATGAACTGCGCTTCGTCGAGCACCATCCGCTTCCAGTTGACCGTGTTTATCAGGTCGTTGTCTCGATGCGCCAACGCATAAGTAGTCAAGATGAGATCGGCGTCCTGGGCTTCTTTGGTGAACGCTTCACCCTGTTTGCGATCGATGCCATGATGCACCATCACGGTCAATGAAGGCGTGAACTTCTCGGCTTCCTTGACCCAGTTGCCGATCACAGACATGGGCACAATCATGAGTGTCGGACCGACCTTTTCGTCCCCTGCTTGGAGACGCTCGTACATCATCAACGCGAGCAACTGGATCGTCTTGCCAAGCCCCATGTCGTCGGCCAGACATGCACCAAAGCCGAAGCGTTCCATAAAGACCAGCCAGCTCATGCCACGGGCTTGGTACGGACGAAGGGTGCCATGGAAGGTTTCGGGGGTTTCGAGCTTGGGCAGTTCGATGGATGCCCCGCCGGTGTCGCCGCCGAGCAAGGATGCGACCCAACCGGTTGCTTCGACACCTGTGACGGCCAGCCCTGTTTGGGCAGCATCTGAGGCAAGCGCGAGTTGCATGGCTTCGCCGAGTTCCATCTCGCCGCCGGGGTTCTCGCCGATGAACTTGACCGCGTTTTCGACATCTTCTGGGCGAATTTCGACCCATTTGCCGCCGATACGAACGAGCGGCGCATTCTGCTGGGCGAGTTGCTCAAACTCATTGAGCGTGAGTGTGGTATCGCCGATTGCGATTTCCCAGTGGTACCCGATAAGTGTGTTGAGCCCGAGCTGCGGGCCGGCGGCATCAGGATCACCCGATTCATCATTGAGCGCTTCTGCGGGATCAGATTCGATCCGCAATCGTGCGCCCAAACGACCTGACTGTGATTCCCACCAAGGCGGGCTGATCACGGCAAAGCCCTGCTCTTCGAGGATCGGTTTGACCTCACGCAAGAACTGGTATGCTTCTTGTGATGTGAGCAGCACTTCAATTGGTTCTGAACTGTCGAGCGCTTCTTCGAGTTTTTTGTAGTGTCGGCTCGCACGCCCGAGTTCGGCCATCAGCAACTCTTGAGGATGCTCGAGCGTGAGCCCCTGCAACACAATGCGCTCTCGTGAGATCAACCAGACATCTGATGCACGCACGATGACATCCTCATCATCAACACTCTGGATAAAGAAGCTCATCGACCACAGCACTGTGTCGTCAGGGTTGGCGAGATCGTCTGGCAATCCATCGGCGATTGGCTCAGCGATGCGGAGCCCAAATCGCCAAGCGCTTGATTCGCCGCGATCTTCGAGTTCCGAAATCCATTTGCGTACCTTGCGTGCGATATCCGCACGCTGCCCAGTAATGCTTGGCACTTCTTCGGTGTTGTCAAGGAGCCCGTGGAGCCATGCGACTTGTGGGTCTGCATCAGGATCAGCATCTTCAACGGTGTCGAACATCTCCTCGCCGATCATCGTGGCTCGGCACCGGGCGTCGGTGACGCCTGCGAGGAAATCGGTCGTCATACTCCACGCATCATGAGCGTGCTCGTCGGCAGATGCCCTCGCGACTGCAGGCATGGAGTGGATGAGCTTATTGACACGATTCACGGTCTTATCATCGGAGAGCCAAGGATACCACGCAGCGGTGAGATTCCCCTGTGCATCTTGGAGGAGCATCGGGACAATGCGATGACCGGCCATCAGGTGGGACGACAAGCGTGAAGCCGCTACGAAGTAGGTAATCCCCGGGCCGATCGTGTAGCACCCCGAGCGATCTTCATCGTGCTCCGCGTGATCGACCAATGATTCGAGCAGATTGCCAACATCAATCGCAGCAATCGTCAATGTTGGAACCCTGAACTCTGTGAGCACGGCAGAACCGTCCTCATCCGTATCGCGTCCCATCACACGCGACATCTGCGAGCTGGGAACCGGTTGCCCATCAATCGAAGGCAATCTCAGTGAGATTGAAGATTCTTCGCCTTTGATCCCGACCGGGCGGCATGCGAACTGATGAACCGGAGTATCGGAATCATCTTGTCCAGCCATCTCAGGTAGGTTAGAACTGAGCTTCGCCGGATCGCACTCACACCAGAGATGCAATGCGCCTTGGGTCCAGTTTGCGTGGATGACCATCGCCGAGAGATCAACCTCTTGCACAGGCATGTCGATCACAGATGCGGCTCCGTCGCCTGAGCCAAGACTTCAAAGAGCTTCGCCAGGCAGTGAAAAAGAGGGAAAAAATAGGAGAGCAGGGACTTGAACCCTGAACCTGCGGCTTAAAAGGCCGATGCTCTACCAATTGAGCTACTCTCCCAGATACATAAACAACAGATACACAAACTCTTTTGAACACACACCGAATAAAATCCTGTGCAGAGTTTCAAAGAGAGTCATAGTACGCACAGACTTGACGCAAATCACGCCCTTGAACTTGGTTCATCTGCTATTTCATCGGAAATATCTGCGTTTGCCTGCTCCAGAAGGACATTGAGATGCTTGCCCGATGCCCCCTGCTGGCTACGGACGCATGCTTGGGCTCGTTGCCCCATCGCCAAACGCTGATTTGAATCTTTCAGCATATCCAGGGCGACCTGCCCAACCTGTTGCTGATCAACCACTTGAATGGCATCGGATTTCATAAGCACTTCCATTGCTTGGAGAAAGTCTGAATGGGCCGGCCCGATGAGCACCGCTTTGCCCATCGCTGCGGGTTCGATTGGGTCTGAGCCGTACAAATCGAAGAATGAACGACCGATGATGACCACATCTGCGATTTCATAGATCGCCGAGAGTTCACCAATTGTATCGAGCAAAAAACGGGTTGAGCCCGGCTTGCACTCGCCGCTCGAACGGCGAACACACCCAATGATTTGTACTGCAGCTTCATCAAACCGCTCGGTCTTGCGTGGTGCGATGATCAGTTGCACATCATCGGGCAGCGCTTGATCGAGCAACGCCTCTTCCCCCGGACCAGTGCTCCCAGCAACGATGATCGGCTTGGATCGATCGACCCCCATCGCATCGGCAATCTCAATAGCCTTGGCTGATGGCTCAGCAAGCACTGTTGCATCGACCGAGTCCCACTTCATCGACCCCGTAATCGAAGCACGATTTGTTGCAACGCCCATCGAGATGATTCGATCGCAGTACGCTTGATCTTGCACACATGCGAAACTTAATCGACGGAACATCGGACGGAGCAAAAACCGGACTTTGCGATAGCCTTTATGCGAGCGGGCGGAGAGCCTGCCGTTGATGATCCCGATCGGGACATCACGCTCTGCACACGCCTTGATGAAGTTTGGCCAAACCTCAAGCTCAACAAGACCCACCACATCGGGCTCGACGACATCAAGGAATCGCTTGACCATCCAAG
>JAESSR010000322.1 GCA_016764015.1 Phycisphaerales bacterium | reverse complement strand
CAACTATCAGGAGAGAACCAACATGAATCGCTTACTCTGTGCGTGCCTCTTAGCCGCCACCGGAACCGCTGCCAACGCTCAGTTGACAACCCAAGAAATCGCCAACGGCATCGACCGCCCTGTCTTCATCACCCACGCCGGTGATGGTTCAGGACGACTCTTTGTCATCGAGCAAGAAGGCGCTATCCGCATCATCGATGCCGACGGCAATCTGCTCCCAACCAAGTTTATGGACATCGATGGCACCGTCATCGGCGGCGACTCGGGCGGCAACGAACAAGGGCTCCTCGGGCTCGCCTTCCACCCAGACTACGCCACCGAAGGTGCCGACGGCGAAGGCAAGTTCTATGTGAACTACACCGGCTCCGGCGGCGACACACGCATCGCAGAGTATCAGGTCTCGGCTGACAACCCAAATGTCGCAGATCCGGGCACCGCACGCATCATCATGTTCTACGACCAGCCATTCTCGAATCATAATGGCGGGTGGCTCGACTTTGGTGCTGATGGATACCTTTACATCGCAGCGGGCGATGGTGGAGCGGGCAACGACCCGGGCAACCGGGCGGCAAGGCTCAATCAGTTCCTCGGCAAGATGCACCGCATCAATGTCGATGGCGGCGATGACTTCCCCGACGACGCGAACCAGAACTACGAAATCCCTGCGGACAACCCGTTCGTGGGCACCCCGGGCGCGATTGAATCAATCTGGCACTACGGGCTTCGCAATCCTTGGCGATCGAGCTTTGACCAGGAAACCGGGGATATGTGGATCGCTGATGTTGGGCAGAACGCCTTCGAAGAGGTAAATCACAATGTCGGCAATGTGGGCGGCGTGAACTACGGGTGGCGCTGCCGAGAGGCGTTCCAAGCGACCGGGCTCTCTTGCGGCGCAACCGACTGGACCGACCCGGTCCACGCGTACGCACTCAATGGCGGCAACTGCGCCATCATCGGCGGGTATGTCTATCGCGGGTGTGACTCGGCGAAGCCTACCAGGGACAATACTTCTTCGGCGATTACTGTGGCGGCTCGGTCTGGACGCTCGATCCGGCTGACCACTCACGCACCACCGAGTTCAACTTCGGGTTCGGGCTCTCGTCTTGGGGGCAAGACGAAAGCGGCGAGCTCTACATCAGTGATGTGTTCTCCGGGCAGGTGTTCAAAATCATCAACACCAATCCGGTTGACGACAACGACAACGGCATCCCAGACTCTTGCGAAGCCATGTGTCCGGCAGATCTAACCGGCGATGGAGAACTCAACTTCTTCGATGTCGCCGCGTTCCTCACAGCGTTCGGAAAGAGTAATCCAATCGCGGATTTTACCGGCGACGGCGAGTTTAACTTTTTCGATGTTTCAGGGTTTCTCGTCGCCTTTGGCGCTGGCTGTCCGTAGCTGACACGATACAAATTCACCTTGGTGCGATCAATAACTTGGTCGCACCAGGCTTACTTCTTGGAGGGGGTTGATTATGAACATGCGTTCACACGCTTCGTTGGTTGCTGGTGCTCTTGTGGGCCTATTTGTTTACCCATCGCTCGCAACAGGCGCGCCGATCGATCTCACGGTTGATCCTGCCCAGTCATCGATCAACATGACCATCACCGTCGATATCTCCCTCGCCAGTGATACCGACGCAGATTCGAGCACACTCTCAGGCAATATCGAGATCGAACTCGACGATGCCGGCAATCCTTCACAGATCACACTCAACGATCTCGTCGTATTCATCGATCAAACACTCAGCTACAACTGGTCGTTCGGGTTCTTTGGCAGTGCAGACGCAACGATGACCGACGCGAGCCTGATGTACGCAACGCCCGGGCTTCCAGCCGGACCGGTGCCGATTGTCGACTCCATGTTCTCGATGCCCGATGTACTCATTGGTCTCGGCGGGCTAATGGACACAAACTACGATATCTTCCTCGCTGGCACCGGCTCACAAGTCATCAACCTGAGCGAGCAAGAACCAACACTCACCGTGTTTAATGGAGATGTATTCATTGTTGATGACACCATCACGATCACCTCAACGATCCCGCTCGATACAACCCAGCCGATCCTCGATGAAAACGGAAACGAGTTGGGCACTGTCATCATCGCCGGCTCAGCAACCGTAGTCGCTTCGGGTAATCTACCATCTTGCCCCGCTGATCTCACCGGCGACGGCGAACTCAACTTCTTCGATGTCAGTGCATTCCTGAGCGCGTTTACCGCGATGGAACCGGCTGGCGATTTCAACAACGACAACGAGTACAACTTCTTCGATGTCTCCGCATTCCTCGGTGCTTTTACAGCAGGATGCCCATAACACACATCATTACACTTGCATACCAGAACTTAAAAACAAGAGAGAAGAAAGCCCAATGCCAATCAACACCAAACCAATTATCACAGTTGCTATTTTATCGATGGCACTGAGCCAAACAGCGATCGCACAGAGCTTCGAGCACACGCTTGATTCCAAAGCCAGCTCAGCAAACCTCGATAGCTCGATCATCTTCGACTCATCGGGCACCATCATCGGCGATCACGACGCCAAAGCGAACCCAAACGGCACACAAACCCGCACCGGACTCTTCGGCGGCTCTGGCAATAACCCCATCGATACCTCGGTTTCATTGCAAAGCGAAACCCTGCTCGACACCCAACCAACCGGTTCATTTGCATCATCGATCGATTTCAAGCTCGGACTCATCGAAATCGACGGGCTCATGATCGATATGCTCGCTGGTGATGCTGGAAGCACAACCCTCTCGGCTACCTTGCTCTACAACTCATTCCACACCATCAACCCTACATTCCTTTACCCAGGTGGTATCCCGTTCACCATCCCCTTCGGCGAAATCGGCGGCATCAACGAAGCAATCCTCACCCAAACCGATCAAGGGCTCGGCACCATCACAAGCACCGAAATCCCAAACTTCTACGAGTTCTCAGCACTCATCCCGGCGCAGCTCGATCTCGCAATCAGCGCATCGCTCCCAGGGCAAGACCCAGGTGATACACCAATCGACGCGCTCCCGATCGTGCTCCCTGCAACCGGTACCATTCAGGTTCTTGGCGATGGCTCAATCATGATGACCATCAACCTTGCTCCTGAGCCAATCGTTCTCGAAATCCCAATCGAAGACGCAACCCTCCCCGAGGTTCCGTTTCAACTCCCAACCTTTGGTGCAGAAACCGCCTCGGTGATCTACACACCAACCCCCGAGACGATCTCGATCAACGCAACACTCGGGCTCACGATTTCATCCGCCGGCACGCAGGCATCCTGCGCCGCAGACCTCACCGGCGACGGCGAACTCAACTTCTTTGATGTCAGTGCATTCCTGAGCGCATTCGCCGCGATGGAGCCGGTTGCCGATTTCAACGACGATGGGAAGTTCAACTTCTTCGATGTCTCCGATTTCCTCGGAGCTTTCGCCCAAGGCTGTCCTGAATAACAGACCGATAATAAATCTATCCAGAACCCGGTTGCTCGTAGGCACCCGGGTTTCTTTTTTAACAGGACACTCGGGAAAAACCCCCATTCAATCAGGGATTTCACTTCTCGTATCCTGTTGTGTGTGATATGATTATGATCCGATAGGCCAAATCGCACCGACCATCGTTGCACCAACACTCGCAGGGGAAATTATCATGAAAAACACAGCACTCATCACCGCATGCGCACTCGTCGCACTCGCAGGAATGCCCGCCGGCGCACAAGTTATTGACTGGGCATTACCGATCGATGGCAACTGGAACAACGCAGCAAACTGGAACCCAGCGAATGTGCCCAATGGAATTGGCGAAGATGCGATCCTTGGATTAATCGGTGCATACACCGTTATAACAACCACTAACTACAACATAAGCGCAATGTCGATCACGAATCCAATGGCAACGCTCTCTCTCGGATCAAACATCACACACACACTCAACAGCGACTTGTTCAATGACGGGACCATCATTGTTAACGCTCCCGGTACGGTGATAAACTCACACCTGAGCTTTGTTCTTGACGCAACTATTTCGGGAAGCGGATCAATCTTGCTCAACGCGCAGAGTGATCCACTCGACGCACAGATTCTCGCCAATAGTATTATTCTCACCCACTCCAATGGACACACGATCCACGGCTCGGGCAATCTCTCAGGCAACATGCTCAATATGGGCAACATCATCGCGGATGATCCACTCGGAGCAGGACTCCGATTATTAGGTACAGTCACACAGAGCGCGGGCGGCAACACTGGTGCAGATGGCGGCACACTCCTGCTCGGCAACGCTGCGATCACCACCGGCGGCGAACTCATCACCCTCAATGGCGGAGTCGTTCAGGTTCAAGGCAATACCACCATCGGCAGCATCATCAACTCAGGCGATCTCAATATCCTCGGCCGAGCGGGCTTCTTATCCCTTAACGGCGATATACAGAACGATGGCTTAATTACAGTGAACTCTGATAGTTCCATCTTCAATGCACATATCCGATTCGATACCGCCGCAACTATCGACGGCGACGGCACCATCCGCATGCAACTCGGTGGCGGTGATCTCAACGATGCGCAGTTGTTCACCGGTGGTGCCTTTACTGGAACCATCGGAGCCAACCAAACCGTTGTGGGAGCGGGGCGCATCAACAGTGCCAACGGCGGCAACATCGTCATCCTGGGCACCATTACTGCTGATGTCCCGGGCACCGAACTTCAACTCCTTGGATTGATCTCGGGCGACGGGAACTACAACTCCAACGACGGCATCATGGGGTTTAGTAACGGGATGATCCTTGATGGCGGCACATTCGATTCGACAGGTGTGGGTGTTGCCAAACTTGTTTCCAGTGGAGTGGCAACACTCTCGAATGTCACAAACAACGGCACAATGGGTGTCAATGGCAATGGCGGCACCGTTGCATTGACTGGGCCGATAACCAACAACGGCACTTTCAACATCAACGACAATCATGCTATCTTCAACAGCCATCTCCGATTTGATGCATCCACTGCGATCAATGGGACTGGAACGGTTCACATGTTCAGCGCCAGCGATCTCAACGATGCACAACTCTTTACCAACGGAGTGTTCACCGGCACCATCGGTTCCAATCAGACCGTCGATGGCTCTGGGCGTGTTGATGGGCGAAACGGTGGCATCATTGTCAACAATGGGGTCATCAATGGGAATCATGCAATAGATGAGAAGAACCCAGCAGTGCAACTCCAACTCCTCGGCAATCACGATGGCACCGGCGGTGGGATGTACCGCTCTGATGATGGCATCCTCGATCTTGGCAACGGATTGATTCTCGATGGTGGCACCTTTGATACTTCAGGTGTTGGTATCGTCAGTAAGTTTGACAATGGGATAGCGACGCTTTCCAATGTCACCAATCTTGGCGAGATGGGCATCCGCGGCCAGGGTGGTGCCATCAGTCTCGTTGGGCCAATGGTCAACGAGGGAAGAATCAGAATTAACTCTAACGCCAACATCTTTAATGCCCACCTCCGATTCGACGCGACCGCCGCAATCACCGGCAACGGCACAATCCATATGCAACTCGGAGGGACCGACCTCAACGACGCACAGCTCTTTACCAGCGGCGTGTATAGTGCCACGATTGGTGCCAATCAAACCATTGAAGGCGCAGGGCGAATCGATGGACGCGATGGAGGAACCATCGTCAACCTCGGGACAATCAACGGCAACGATGCCACAAACCAACTCAGGCTTGAAGGAAATCACACCGGCGGCGGGATATACAGATCCGACGACGGTGTCCTCGGACTCAGCGGCGGATTAGTCCTCACCGGAGGCACATTTGATTCATCCGGTACAGGCGTGGTTGGTATGACCGCTGGCGGCACAGCGACACTATCTGGTGTCACCAATATCGGCACCATGATCATTCAAGGCCAGGGCGGTGTGGTTGGTTTGACCGGCCCATTGACCAACAATGGCACGATCCTGATGAACTCAAACGACAACATCTTTAACGCTCACATCCGTTTCCTTGATGCAACCGAGATCAACGGCACCGGCACCATCAATATGGAACTCGCGGGCAGCTTTGGTGATGCACAAATTCTCAACGACCAAGGATTCGTCGGCACCATTGGTAGCGGCCAAACCATCACTGGTTCAGGCCTAATCGTTGGCGAGATGAAAATGGACGGCACATTCGATCCAAGCTCTGACGAACGAAGATTCGATGTTGACTCACTCAACTTCTCAGCAACCTCAGGTATCGTCGCCGACCTTGGTGGACTGCTTGCCGGCGAGTATGATCGCCTCACTGTAGGAAACGCCAGCACCATCAACCTCGACGGTACGCTCACCGTCAATCTTGACCCAGCCTATGTGCCGATCTTCGGTGACTCATGGGACATTATCGACGGCGGAACCATCAATGGCTTGTTTGCCAATGAGAACATGCCTCCTGCTGGTCTTGGGCAGGTTTATCGGGTGATCTACGAATCCGATCGTGTGTATGTCATTCTCACTTGCGATGCAGACCTCTCAGGCGACGGCCTCATCAACTTCTTTGATGTCGCAGCGTTCCTCGGCTTCTTTGGCGCAGAAGATGTTCGAGGCGATCTCACCGGCGACGGAAACTTCAACTTCTTCGATGTCTCACTCTTCCTCCAGCTCTTCGGAAGCGGATGCGAGGGCTAAAAAGATAGCCGTATCCTGTTTTATTACCAGCCGGGCTATCTCACCTTTTTTACGCCATTTTCATAACCCACCAAAGAGTGGGTACCAGATTGTGGTATTTTAAGGGAACATTAGAGCACACAACCATGTTCGTTCATTAAGCAAGACAGAGAGGGAGAGGAACCCAATATGAAAAAGAATCACATCACAAGTCTCACACTCATCGCGATCGCCGGCGCATCAGCAATCGCAGCCGAGCGAGATATCCAGTTCATCAACATCATTCCGACTGACCAAGTACTCATACTTGCCAACACCGGCACAGAACCCATCGCACTCGATGGCTGGCGCTTCTGTTCGCACAACACTGCGCAGGTCCGCCGATACACAAGCCCATCGGCATTGAACGGCGTCACTATCCTCGCTGGCGAATCAATGCGGGTTCATCTCAACAATGACGCACCAATGGGAAACCCATTGATCTTGAACGCATCTGATTTGGGCAGCTTTGCCAACTTTG
>JAESSR010000321.1 GCA_016764015.1 Phycisphaerales bacterium | reverse complement strand
GGGGGAGGTGGCCGCGTCTTCGCGGTCGGAGGGGGTCTTCTCTTTTCTCCCCATTGCCCATTGCCTTCTTCAAGAAAGACCCCCTCCGTCTCGCTTCGCTCGACACCTCCCCCGGAGGCCCGGGGGAGGCGAAAAGAATGCCCATTTCTAGTACTATCCCCTCACACACCCAAGAACAAACAATAAAAAAAACGCCCACCGAAGTGGACGCTTTGAATATCAAACTCATTCAACCACTTACTCAGCAGCGGCTTCTTCTTCAGCAGCCGGTTCTGGCTCAGGCTTCGCGGTTGCATCAGCCTTGGTTGCTCCAGCGAGTGCTTTGGTTGCTTCAGCAGCAAAGCCTTCAGCAGCTTCGACACGAGCAGGACCAACGGTCTTTTTAACCATGTTGAGCACACGCTTTGCGGTATTGCCAAATGCACTCAGGTCAGCTTCTGAATCGCCCGCCATCTTATCGATTGCTGCGACGGCTGCTTCAACAGTCTTGAGTGCTGTTTTACACTTGCCGACTGCCAATGCATGTGCACGGTCAGCGAGCCATTGCGCTTTCATGTCACCATCAAGAAGATCTTCGCGACCAAGCATGTCACGGACAGTGTCCGATGGCTGAGCGCCCTTGGCGAGCCATGCCTTGATTTCTTCAACCTTCAATACAATCTGCTTATCCTCGTCCTTGACCATTGGGTCATAGAAGCCAAGGTTTTCGAGCACGCGGCCATTACGACGGGTGCGCTGATCAATTGCGTTGATACGGTAGAACGGGCGGTGAGTGCGTCCAAGACGCTGCATGCGGATACGAACCATAGTGGTTCTCCTTTTCAAAGCCCGTCCAAATCAACGGGTGGTGACACCGGCAGACCAATACAATATTGATGATCAAATCAAAAACATCGCATCGGCTTTTCCCACGACTGGTCCAACGATTGGCCCTGTCTGTATTTGCCGGGTCTCTATGATTCGCTCACAATCCTCCACAATCCACCCGTAGAGCACGGTTTGCAGCCTTTTCTCGACCCAAATCTGACTATCATCCCCCCATGCCCGCCCAACGGATCGATATCCTCACCACATTCCCCGAAATGTTCAGCTCCGAGTCCCCCGCTGCGCTCGGAGTCTCGATCCCCAAACGCGTCCAAGATGCCGGGTTGATCTCGATCCATGCCACCGATATCCGCGCCTACACCACCAATAAACACACCAAAACCGACGATCGCCCATTCGGAGGCGGCCCGGGCATGGTCATGTCCTGCCAACCTGTATGGGATGCCGTCCAAGCCGTCGAAGCGATGGATGAGCGAGAACCAACCCGAATCCTGCTCACGCCCCAAGGCGTGCCCCTGACACAAGAACTCGTCTGCGAACTCGCACAAAAACCTCGATTGCTGATGATCGCAGGGCATTACGAGGGCATCGACGAACGGGTCATCGAAAAACTTGCCCCGCTCGAAATCTCTATCGGCGACTACATCCTCTCCGGCGGCGAACTCGCTGCAATCGTCCTCATCGACGCCATCGCCCGCGTTCACCCCGGCGCATTAGGTCATGCCGATTCTGCCATCGAAGACTCGTTCTCGGTTGCCCAAACGACTAACCCCGACGGCTCTGAGATCAATCCTAAGGTTCTCAAGCAACTCTGCATACCGCGGGGCGCGAAACTACTTGATTGCCCGCATTACACAAGACCAAGAGTCTGGGAAGGAATCGAAATCCCCGAAGTCCTCACTTCGGGTGATCACGATGCCGTCGCCAAATGGCGACTCGAACAAAGGCTTCAAAGAACCATAGACCGACGCCCCGATTTACTCGACAAATCGGTATCCAAGTTGTCCATATAAACTTGCCTTTTGATCCGGATTATGGAATAGTACGGGTCGATGTCCACAATCCGTGGACATGTTGTTCACAACAAATAACAGACCCAATGGAGTTTTCAAAATGAAGAAGATCGCACTTTTTAGCGTCATCGCACTTTCCGCCCTCATGGTTGGCTGTTCATCCACCGAGACTCGTGACTACGATTCCGAAGCATGTGACACCGCTGCCAAAGAAGCATGCGCAACCGAAGCAAAAGCTGCTGCGTGCCCAACTGAAGGAATGAAAAAAATGGACTGCGCTGATGACATGAAGAAAATGGATTGTGGCAAAGACTGCACCAAGCCATGCTGTGCTGAATAATTCAGCCCGATTCAAGCAAATGAATAACCCGCTATTGGCGGGTTTTTCTTTTGCCCATCATTTCTGAACACTGAGACCTACAATTCAGTATGGACCACTTACTCGCCGCTCTCGCAGATTGGAAATCATTCAACGCCATCGTTGTCGGCGATTTCATGCTCGATCAGCTCCTCTCGGGTGAAGCCACCCGCCTCTCACCTGACGCGCCCGTCCCCGTACTCAAAGTCACCAAGCAAGAAAACAACCCCGGCGGCAGCGCCAACCTATCACTCGATCTCATCGCACTCAACGCCAATGTCATCGCACTCGGTGTCGTCGGCAATGATTCAGAAGCAACCCTGCTCATCGATGCCCTTAACAAAGAAGCCGTCAACACCGCGGGGATGATCACCGATCCAACCCGTCCCACGACGGTCAAACGCAACCTCATCGGGCTCGCCCAAGGGCGACACGCACAAAAGATGTTCCGGGTTGATTTTGAATCCGACGAACCCATCTCCGCCGAGATCGAAAATAAAATCCTCGCCGCCTTCGATGCGGCACTCGCAACTACCCAAATCGTGTGCATCGAAGACTACAACAAAGGCGTCTGCACACCCCGGCTCTGCCAAGAGATCATCAAACGATCCAAAGCCGCGGGCATCCCGGTCTTTGTCGACCCTGCACCAATCAAAGACTATTCCCGCTACAGCGGCGCGACGGCCATCACCCCCAACCGCACCGAGGCCGAGCTCGCGACGGGAATCAAAGCCCGCGAAGACTCACGCGAAGAACACCGCGAGCACCTTGCTCGCACGCTCCTCGATGCCAACAACTTCGAGACCGTCGTCCTCACCCTCGACAAACAAGGCGCAGTCTTTGTCAAAGCGAACGATCCAGAAACGGTCCATGTGCCAACGGTCGCCCGCGAGGTGTACGATGTGACGGGTGCCGGCGACATGATGCTCGCCGCACTCGCCGCCGCTCGTGCCAACGATCTCGACTGGACCAACTCGGTCCGCTTCGCCAACGCGGCTGCTGGATTAGAAGTCGAAATCTTCGGCGTCGCGCCGATCCCGGTCGAAAAAATCCACGATGATCTGCTCACCACTCATACCACCCGCCACGGGCAAGCCCGCTCGATTGACGAGATCATGGTGCAGGTCAAAGCCGCCCGCAAAGCTGGCAAGAAAATCGTCTTCACCAACGGCTGCTTCGATGTCCTCCACGCCGGTCATGTTTCACTGCTCCAAAGATGTGCAGAACTTGGCGATATGCTGATTTTGGGCATCAACGACGATCACTCCGTCCACGCCCTCAAAGGCGACGGCAGACCAGTCAATAACCAGAGCCATCGCGCCCATGTCCTCAACGCACTCGGATGTGTGGATTCGGTCGTCCTCTTCAACGAGGACACCCCCATCAAACTCATCGAAGCCATCAAGCCCGATGTATTGGTCAAAGGCGGCGATTACAGCATCGAAACCGTTGTCGGGCATGAACTTGTACAAAAAGCCGGCGGCCAAGTGGTCATCCTCGATCTCATCGACGGGCTCTCTACCACCAACACCATCGAAAAAATGAAAAACTCATAACCGAGTATTCATCGGGCTTTTGGCTAGGAGCCAAAGCTTTGGCTTGGATCGTCCGATAGATGGTGTATGACCCATCGCCCCAGTGATACCGCCGAAACCCATTTGATGATTGTACACCAGCAG
>JAESSR010000320.1 GCA_016764015.1 Phycisphaerales bacterium | reverse complement strand
TGCCTTCCCCCATGCCCCCACCACCGGCCTCCAACGGGTCGCCAGCTACCGATTCATCGCCAGCACCTTCCTTAGAAGCGTTTTCTTCGGGATGATGAGAAGCGTGTTCCTCAGGCGAAATCTGACCAGTTGCAGGCAACACAAACACAAATATCGTTAAGAACATGGTCAGAGAATGTATCAAACGGCTCACTGGGGTTCTCCATCTGCTGATTTAAACGACTCTGTGTGTATGCCATTAACCTGATCACAACGAACAATCCAGACCAAGGTCTCAAAAGCCATTGTATCAAGTTGATCACCATCGAGTTTTCTCATCGCTTCAATTGCCTCGTCAGTTGACATGGCATCGTGATACACACGATCTTCGGTAATCGCAGTAAAAATATCGGCAACACGCAAGGCCGCCGCCGCGGGATCAATTTGATCGCCTGAAATCCCATGTGGATACCCACTCCCGTCGGGGCTTTCGTGATGCTGGGCGACAAGCCGAGCAATATCATCGGTCCCAGGGATTTCAAGAAGCATCGTGACAGCCAACTCAACATGATCACGCATCGCAGCCATCTGCTCATCATCAAGCCGCCCGTGATGAAACAAAATCGCATCGGGAATACCCACCTTGCCAATATCATGAACCAGCGAAGCCAAAAACAGGTTGGAGAGCGTCTGCTTGTCAAACCCAAGTTCTTCCCCAACCTTCTTAGCCAACGCGGCAACGCGGTGAGAATGCTCAATCGTTGCCGTATCACGCACACCCACCGCCGTAAGCAACCCAGTAATCCCATTGATCAGTTCAGTATGACGAGATTGTTCGACAAACTCATCACGCTGTCGAGTTTGCTCGTTGGAAACACGCACAAGATGCCCAGTCACAAATCCAACAAGCGGATAAATCGCCAACCACGCAAACTGATCCAAGTTCGCCATCTGCGAATCCTGCCAAGACCAGAGCAAATGCAATAAATACAACCCACTCACGCCCGTCGCTGCAACCAATCCACCCATCCGTTCATAAGCCACCGCCGCAACCAGCACAGGCACAAGATACGCCCCAGCAAGTACGATATGAATCCAATGCAGCCCATGAGATTGGGTCGTGATCGAAAAATGCAAGACGGTAATCACCGCCGTCAAGATCGCCGCACCTCGAACACGGAGCTTGTGAATCGAACTCATGATTTTTCTTCCTCCGATTCACATCCTGTATCTGATGATCCGTCACATCCGCACTCATCAGCATGTCCATCGGATTCAATCGACTCCAACTCCTCAGCATGATCCAACTCCATCTCATGCCGACTGATCCGTCCTGTAATCATTGTCTTGGATACCGGAAACACATTGGGATTCAACATCGTAAAGTAAAAATGCCAGATCACAATCGCCAGCGTCGCCAGAATCGCCTCAAAATAATGCACAAGCGTCGCAAGCTCAAAGCCCCAGAACGGAACCCGATTCAAGAATGGAACCTCAAACCACAAAATCAACCCCGTGACGATCATAATCAGTGAGCCCCAGATCAACGCCAAATATTCCATCTTCTCGGCATACCCAAACCGTCCCATCGCAGGCCGCTCACCCACCATCCCAAGGTTGTACTTGACCATCTGAATCAAATCACGCCAATCAGAAGTGCTCCCAGGACCAAGACGCAGGCAACACCCAACCACACATAACACATCGCGCCCAGACCGAATCCTAGGAATCATCGACCGCCCCATCATCCGTCCGCGCCTACTCAGCAACAAATACCCCGCGTGATACACCGCTAGAACCATGAGCAACGACGCAGCCGCCCGATGCGAAATCGCCCGAACCGTCTCCGAATGCTCGACATCAACCAAAGGCACCTTCCACCCAAACTTGAGCGCAAATCCAGACACCACAAGAGCAATAAAACTCCCTGCCAAAACCCAATGCTGCACCCGCTCAATAATCGTAAACCGAAGAAACGATTCATGCCGCCCAGATGATTCCTCGGCCTTCTCGGCACGCTTCCGCTTCCGGCAATCAATCAACCGCCTGCGAAAATCCAACCCATTGTGAATAGCCATCCCACCAAGCACCACAACAATCATCCCGATATACATCACCCGAACCATCGAAACTAAACGATGCCCCCAGTTCACTGAAAAATGATGAACCCCGCCGCTAGCAAAGCCCTCCGCTGCCCCAGGGTGACAACGCCCACAGGTCATATCAAGATTCGCCGGATGCACAAACGAAGCCGGATCACTCGAAGGCCGAATCTCATGAGTCCCATGACAACTCGCGCAGTTGGCCACGCTTCGATCGCCCCCGGCGAGTGCCAAACCATGAAAACTCCCCTCAAAATCACTCACAACATCGATCGGAAGATCATGCTCCTGCGTCAACTCCACCGACTCATGACACCGGGCACAGGTCTCCCCTGCAAGGGCAAAGTGATCCAAAGGCGAATCCAAATCCCCAATCGAACTGACATCATGCCCGCCATGACAATCCACACACGAAGCCGCATGGATATTGCCCGCCTCAATAGCCTTGGCATGAACACTGGGCTGGTACGCAAGCGATTCCTCCGTGTGGCACTGACCGCAAGTCATTGACAAGTTCTTTAGCGATACACCCGACCCCAACACATCCGCCCCGTCCTCAATATGGGCTTGGTGACAACTCACACATGTCGCCGAGTTCGCTTCGGGGATTCCAGGCCACCAACTCCCATGAGCACTGCTCGTAAAGTCCTCCAACTCCTCGCTATGGCATTTGCCACAACTGTCAGAAACCTTGGCAAAATTGGTCGATGCACCGACATCAAATCGAGATTGAACATCATGAGCCCCATGACAATCAACACACGATGGGGCATCAAAATCACCCAACAAAAAGGTCTTCCCGTGAGCATGGCTGCTGAAATCATCCCATTCCTGCTGATGACAACTCCCACACGCCGTCGCCAGTTCCGGCTTCTTCACCGACCAAGGCTTATGTCCATCATGCCCATGACAATCCACACACGACGCACTTTGGTGGACACTCAGGTCAAGTTCCAAACGAACTTCCTGCCGACCCATACCCCCAGGCCCAGGCCCACCACCACCGAGCCCAAGCGACATCCCCCACGCCGGAACACACCACAGCGCAATCGATAACATCAGCAAAGGATTCAACCTTAACACCGACCTAGGCACAACCAATCGTTCTCGAAAACCATCATATCTCTTCATATATACCTAGAGTATACAGCAAGACAGCCACCAAAGGATCAGAGAGATATTTCCTCAGGATCATCGGCCTCAACGGGCTGATCCCCAACGAGAATATCACGCTGACCTTCGCTCAACACCTGTGCTGCAACACCAACCGAGCGGATAAATGCAATCCGTTGATCGCCATTGGCTTGAGCAATCAATCGAATCTTCTTCTCAATCTGCACAATATCAGGCATATCCGATGCCGTCAGCACCCACAATTCCTGCTCAAGTTCCGCAATCTGACGATCAAATGTCGCCGATTGCAGCTGCGATTGCTCTCGAATCTGACCAAGAGTAGATCGCTGCTCAATACTCAACACGATGTGCTCATCATGGTCAAGGAAAAAATCGCTATCCCCGATGTGGTACAAATGCGAAGCCCCCGGGAACCCCGGAAGCGATGCTTGTTCCGATGCCGAACCAGTCATCGACCCCATCGCCGATGCCCCACTCCCATCGCCCATCATCTTGCCACCACCTTTTTGACCACCACCCTTGCCGCCCATACCACCTTTGCCCCCCTTCTTGCTCATGCCCCCCATGCCACTCATGGAACCGCTTTGATTTCCACTCCCCATTCCCCCTTTACCGTTATCCTTACCACCCCCCATTCCCCCGCCTTTTCCACTCTTGCTGCCTTTGCCACCACCACCAGGGCCCATACCTTTTCCGCCACCCTTTCGAGCAACCTGCGCCTCAAGCCGAACAACACTCGCCCGAAGCTGTGCAATCTGTTCCGCCATTGTGAGCGATTCACTTGCTACCGAATCAGCCTGCGACGGCTGCGCCAATGCGGTCGATCCAATCGGCCAAATCAGCACCGCAGAAGTCACCGCAAGACCAGTCAGTGTCACTAGGCCGCCGCGTTTGATGTGTGTGCGTGAAAAACTCATAAAATACCCCTTTCGATTCGTATGCTTAACCGCAATCCTGCCAAGCAAGCAACACGCCTACTCAGATTGATGATGATTTACCCAACAGTAGTATAAACAGCACAAGATTGTGATGTATTCCCAAAATAAACTCAAATGGGATGTACCTTCTGCAAGGACACTCTCACAAAAGTGAACTCCGTTTGGGGAAACTGGTCAAGCAACCTTATCCACGCCTCTTCGATATATAGAGTGTCTGCCTGCAAAGTGCCTGAGCGTATCGCCGTCGCTACGACTTCTTGTTTCTCTGAAAGTGCGTACTCTGTCGGTATCTGATGAATCGACAACGCCCCCATTTCAATCAGATCACCGAATCTTTTCTCTTTCAAATATGGCAGGCAAAATATCGGATCCCGCACGCCTTTGCCTACGCATTCATTTTCGAAATGCTCGCAATTTCGACATGACCAGTTCAGGTGTGCGCCCAGCCTTGTCTTACGGAGCAGATTGATCCTCATCTGATCCCAAAGCCGGTTGAATGAATCAGCCATCGCGGTCGCCTCTTCGGTGATATCCGTCACCACGAAAAGTTCATCGTCGCTCATGCCAAGACGCCAATCACGATTCATCAAGACAATCTCGCAGCCTTTGACTGACAACCCGGCGCGACGGAGCACCATGGTCGTATAAGCGATATCTTCGATGTGCCGTGTTGCGGTTTCGTCTTCATTGTGCAAGCTTGATTTAATCTCACCAATCATCCACCCGCCACGAACTCTCCGGATCCAGTCCGCACGCGCCGCAAACCCATCCACCTTGAACGCCGCCTCGAAGATCAACTTGACGGTGCTATCGAGAATCAGCTCATTGGTCTTGAATTGGTTCCCAGCAAATATCCCATTTGGATGGAGAGATCGGGCTCGCTGATGAATCTCTATCCCTTCTGACATGCGAAGCAAATCACCCTCAGTTGGCCCCTCACCGCCATCACCATGGAGCGAGAACCACCCTTTGGTTGAACACTCGACGCCGGTCAGAAAGACATCCTTGGTGATAGATTGATGATTCATACAACAACTTCCATTCTCTCAGTATACAGATTATTGATTCCCAGTGTCCGCCCAAATCGCAGCGAGACTACCGGCGATGTCCTTGCCAGCTTTGGTGAGTTCCCAAGTCTGACCCGTCCGGATCTGAATCAATGACGCATCGGCGAGCATTTTGGTCAACTTCTTCCATCCGGGTCGTCCTTGTATGGTCGTTTTCATCGAATGCATTGGCGGAAGTCTTTCGAGGTATTTGTCGCAGACCAAATAGGTCCACCTTGATTCGACATACAGAACAACAAGCAGATAATCGAAGGTCAGAGCGATTTCGGGATCCCTCTCCTCATTATCCCACGGGCGAGAGAACTGCTCTGTGATGTATCGAGGCAACAACGCCTCATACCATACCGAAAGTCCTCGAATCACAACCAATGGTGATCGATAAAGCTGATCGTTGATGATCTTGTTTCCGTAGTCGAAGATATCAATGAACGACTCGGTATCCATCAGCTCCATGAACCTCTCCACTTCTCCCGCGACAATTTCTGTCGTTGGAGAATCGTGATGCCTGCTTGGACTGATCATCCTTTGATGCCGAGAATGATCTGTCGAACATTCACGCCCCGCAATCGGAGGATCAATCCCAGGAATATGCATCAGACGCATTAAGGCCGGTGCCTCATGCATGGCGGTTCGGCGGTAAATATTGCGAATCTTGGTGTACGCCCGTCTCCAGTTCTCCGCGCGGCCAATGAGTTGGGATTGAAAAACCGTATGCTCCTCGTTGCAGAGCTTGGCAATCTGCTTTGCAGCAAGTTGTATATCCTCGATGGTTCCATCTTTGAGTACCTCATCGAGCTTTGCTAAAATTGCCCGCTCAATATCAGTCAGTCCTTTAACTCGTTTACCAGACATTGCGTCTCTCTTTCCTTTTCTATGGGTATGGTGTGCAAAGATCGCGCTCGCCCGTCGAGACGAGCACGATTCCTACTTCAAATTGTCAAGTCCGCCCTCTTGGGCAACCTACATCAGGCAGCGCGTGGTTTTCGGTGACAGTTCCGACAACCTTGGGAAATAAACGGATCCCAACAGCTTCCTCGACACTTTTCAGGGATCAAAATCGCTCTGGTGGACAGTGTGATGGGTTTCCATTTAGGGGTCTGGCCACCTGATGCCGGTTCAAGACTTGATCCCAGGCTCCTATATCGCTGCATCAATACTTCATTGGGTAAAACAAACTCAAAATCTACTTTCCCCTCTACTAAATCGACGACTGCTGAACCAACGAATGCTTCGACAATTTTTCTGAGCCCTACATCGCCGGGGCCGGAGAGTTCGTCGAGCAATGGGCGAAGATCATCGATCACCCCATCTGCGAGCTCATTGATTTCGGATTCAGTCATTCGATAGCCAACTGCGATCTGACTGAGACGGTCATCAATCACCTGCAACTGACGCTTGGTTTGATCGAGCGATTCTTGGACAAGATCATCCATCGCGACCGAACCACCGAGTTGGTTCATCTGCAGAGCATACTTTTTCTTGAGTTTGTGCTGCTCGCATTCAAGCCGTTCCAACTCGCCATGCTCGCTGCGCGAGGCATCCTCTTGCCTTTGTATCTCTTCCACAATCAGAGACTTTAGATTCGACTTTTCGAGCTTGAGCCGATAGATCCGGCAAACAACTTCACGATGCTTTGGATCACCAATGACGAGTGTGTCTATCTCAAGCGATGACTTTCGATACCCTCGTACACCGGACTTGTAGGTTTCTACAACCTCGCCCGTGAGCGGATCGAGCAAATGCCGAGTACCATCAACCAAGAGCCGTAGAACACATTTGGGCTCCCCAGTCGAGTTCGAGTAGAGCTTGTCAGTGCCGAATGGAGCCCGAGTCGCATGACCACGACGCCCTTGCTGCAGAGAGAACTGAGACCCACGCGCAGAGGCCGAAGCGATGCTTTTCGCTTGCTCACATGCGAATTGAGCCTTAATCAAACGGAGAAAGGTGCGTGAACCTTCTGACCTGCCCCCATATTCTGTACCACTCCCTATGTGTCGGCGTGATAACCTCGCGTTCGAGTTCCGCGAGTCGTGCATCAAGTTCTGGAACCCGCTGCTCACTTGATGCGATGCGGTCATTGAGTTCAGCCAGCCTCGCAGTGAAATCACTGGGCTTCTCACGCTGTTCGACCAGTCGCCGGAGTGCCTTGTGATCTCCTCCGATCTGATGCAGCAGATCGTGGCGTTCCTGGGTATAGACCGATCTCTCGGTTTCGAGTACGGACTGCGCCTCCTTGAGTACCTTGTTGAGCAAATCTCTATCTGATGC
The DNA here is from genome assembly GCA_016764015.1 of Phycisphaerales bacterium. The sequence goes on along the minus strand of JAESSR010000320.1, from coordinate 1,129 downwards.
AAGCCCACGAATCTCGTCCACCACGACACGCTCGATCTCCTGCGCGGGAAGCGAAGCGAGTTGAACTCTTGGTCGAGCCCTTCTTCGCTGGATTTCCGGGTGTAGATAGCGCATCGGATTGGCCCCTCTTTATCTTTGTCTGATGCTCTGCGGCTCATCGCTTACCCCCAAGCCGAAAGAACCGGAACCCGTTGATATGGCTTCCCGTCACCTTCTTGGCAATCGCAGAAAGCGTACGGAACCGCTCGCCTTCGAACTCGAACCCTTCATTGTCCGCAAGCACAACCACGCGGATCGTTCGATTTTTGTACTCACGGACGATCGCAAATCCAGGAGCGGGTATACGCGGGTCGTTATGCTCACAATTGGACAACCGTCGCCTTACCGTCACAGGTTCTCCCGATTCTGGTGGACAAATCAGCGTTTTGGGTGCCATGACCCGGATATCAGCATCATCTGCAATCTCCGCCGCTCGATTGCGTGCCCGCTCGGTCAGGTCGCCCTCCGCGTTGGCCTGGATGCGCCACGCAATCTTGCGGATCAGGTATGTACGGTGCCGTGTTCGAACTGGCTGCCCATGGAGTTCCTTGTACCGGTCGGCCAGCTCACTGGTGGTCATCTGTTTGAGAGCTTCGATTTCTGAATCAATCGCGATGGTCATCTATGCATCTCCTTTCGAGCCCGCACATTCATCCGAACCCATTTCGAAGGACTCGGACACCACACTGATGCCTGCATGATCGCAAAGTTCAAGTCCATCTCCCTCAGATTCAGAGACCTTTTTGACGGGTGTTGATGTACAACGGGAATTGGATCTGACTACGCAAACGAGTCCACGGGCAAGAATGTCCGCAACTTCATCTCGGCGTTCTACGGATGTCATGGTTTCCGGGTTTCGGGTCGAATCCATAGCATATCTCCAGCATGAAAAGTTCAAGACGGAGCAAGCATGATGCTCCACCGTTGCTTCTCTATGCCGCGTGCTTATGGCATGCACAATTTCGTTCACCGTATCGATGATTTGTATCTGTATGTTGTCTTCTCCGCGACCACAATCACCCTCGTTGTGATCGGGTCAGCAGAGACAACCACTCGCAAACCCCGCCCCCCAGTTCAACCAGAGACTCAG
>JAESSR010000319.1 GCA_016764015.1 Phycisphaerales bacterium | reverse complement strand
TGAACTTTGATGATTTCGAGCGAGTGATTACGCAGGCGGCCGCGATCCGACAAGGAATCCAGATTTGATCAAGCCATGTAAATATGGCGATAACTGACTATAAAGCCACATTCGGGCCATTTTTGATATCTTTTCTAGTTGACATCCGTTCCATATCCGATACTATTAGATATCGCACTCGCCGGCCTCTCTACGATGCTTCTCATGGCGGGTTTTTCATGCGCCCTGCCTATAGTTAGGCAGAGACCATGGAATATACAAAGAACGCAAAAACATGGAATGAGCAAGCTGACCTTTTAATTTCGAGAGGAATGGAGGGAGATAAAGCACATATTACCAAAGCCCTTTAAACCGCCAACTACTACAGACTGAGCGGATATTGGTATCCATTTCGTAAACGAGACTCTACCGACCCAACCAAACTATCTGATGATTTCAAAGACAGCACTTCCTTTGCCGAAATTTGGGATCGCTACCTCTTTGATCGAAAACTTCGCCTGTTTGTCCTTGATGCAATTGAGCGTATTGAAGTTGCAACACGATCACAACTCATGTATTACCACGCACATGCGCATGGCCCTTTTGGGTATGCCACGAACAAACTTGCTCTCCCGAATGCAAGCAGTTCTGAACGAATCAAGTTTCTAAAAAGCATATCGAAAGCAACTCAAGACAGCACCGATATATTCTCAAAGCATTTCTGCCGCAAATACGGCCAAGACCACCTCCATCTTCCGAGTCAAACCGTGGCCCTCCCTTCTTGGATGCTTTGTGAAGTCATTTCATTTGGAACGCTCTGCTATTTTTATCGATACTCAAGCAATGATGTACGAGAGAGTGTTGCAGACACTGCGAACATCCCCGTAGTTTTATTTGAATCATGGATTCAATCTCTCAGAATAATCCGGAATACTTGCGCTCATCATTCTCGGCTCTGGAATAAAATGATTCATCATAGAGAACGCCCACAAGTCCCTATGAATAAGAGAAAATTTCCTGACTGGCATACCAATGCAACCATTACCAACGACCATATTTTTGGCATCCTCACAATCTGCAAATACCTGCTTGATCAGTATGACACGGCTAACGATTTTTCCGATCGCTTCTGTGACCTCATTACAGACCACCCCAATATCCCACTAATCAGCATGGGCTTCCCAGAGAACTGGAAAGAGTCGCCACTCTGGAAGCTATCTAACCAGAAACAACCCGCTTCGTCGAAGCCGGATACTTGCTGAGTTTGTCCGCCGCCCTGATTGGTCTTGGCTCAAACCCGCCGCCACAGTTGGGGCATTTGCTGTCCAGCTTTCCCTCGACACACGATCGACAAAAAGTACATTCAAAGCTGCAGATCATCGCCTCGCTCGATTCCGGAGGTAGATCACAGTCACAGCATTCACAGTTCGGACGAAGTTCAAGCATGGTTCAATGCCCTCCTGGACCATGAATATACCACAAAACTGAAATGCTCAATACTCATGTGCATAAAAAAACCGCCCACATTGGTGAGCGGCAAGTGTTTCAAATAAACAAGCCTTAGCTTGCGTGGGCGGTGCGGTATTCGCGGAGCCATTGTGGGCGAGGAACATCGACTTCGTATGGATCGACATGGACTTTGCCGTTCTTCTGAAAGACAACCTTACCAGTCGTCACCGAGTAGAGCGTGTCGTCCTTGCCGATGCGAACACCGAACCCAGGCTTGAACTTTGTTCCACACTGACGGATGATGATTGAACCTGGCTTGGCGGATTCGCCGCCGTAGAGCTTCACGCCGCGGTACTGCGGGTTGGAGTCGCGGCCGTTCTTTGTTGAGCCTTGGCCCTTTTTATGTGCCATAACACAAATCTCCGTCATTCTGATCCATTGGTGCCTCACATGGAAGCACCGAATCGGGGTTTCTTCGTCAATATTCGGCTCGCGGCGAAAATCCGTCGCGGGGGCAAGCGTAGGCCTGTGATCGTCATTCGTCCAGTGTAATTTCTGTGCTCAGGGTGGGTTAGATAAATTACTCAGCCCTGAACCCTTGTGCACATTTGTGGACTCAAAATCCTGTTCTTACCGCATCACCCAACGCTTCTCAGCGAGCTCAAAGGGGGTATCGCCTTGGCGTTCAATCTGCCCTGGGGTCGCATACCTGAGCATCAGGGTCTTGCGGAGGTTGTAGCGGTGAGGATCATTGGACTCTCTGCCGACGATAAATGTCTCGGATTCACCTGAAAGCCCTGCAAAGAACACGGTGATTTCGTCGGCTTCGAGATCATTGGCCGGCCAGATCACCACGCCGTCACGGGCATGCTCAACGCCTTCGAGAACATTGGAAACAATGTCGTACTGTGACTCAAGGAGCGGATTATCGAGGCGTTCCATAATGATCTGGGTCACAGCCGTCGAGACATCGTGCCCTGAGCGGATGACATCTGCATTATCGCTCATCAGCTGGGCATCGGGTGCAAAGAGTTTCACCCCGCCCCAGTGATTGGTGACGCTGTAGGTGAAGTAGAAATATGGGTTCCTGCCGTTCTCATCTTCGATCCATGCCAGACGCAATGGGCCATTGTCGAAGGTGAACTCCCACTGGGTGACGACTGGTGAAGGCTCAGGAGCAGCAAAGGCTTGTGTTGAGTTCCCCAAAAGTAAACCAGCACCAAGAGCGCCGATCGCACCCAATGCAAGACATGCCCGTGCGAGCTTGGGACCAACAGTTTGAATCTTTGTACTTCGATTGCTTGTCATACACATCCCATCGGGGTCAGGGTATCGGTTCGAGTCATTTCGAGAGTCACTAGTGTAGTGTACGCTCGCTGGGCGTCAAATGTATTCGCACACAACACGCGCATGTTCCGAGCGATCGACCGAATTCCCCACTATCATGCGAGAGTCCCCCCCACTGTATCTAGATGATTCTGATGCCTCAAACCTCCAATATCCAAACCCAGCAGATACCCCGCAAGCTCAGGCTATCAGCCGCCGAGCGTCTTGTTGCTGTTTCTGGACGACGAGAAGCTGCGAAAAGGCTCCTCGCGTCTGCCCCCAAGCACGGAATCGATCTGGATTTGATGTGGGGTGTGATCGAGCATCCTTCTGCTGAGTTATCTAAAAAAACATCACTGAGAGTTCGTCAGGTCGCTTTAGCGGTTCTGGGCTCGGGTCGGACTGCGATGATTTTTCTTTCCAATCCAGACAATACGAGCGAACTGGGGAGTGAAGAAATCCAAACTCAGGAAATCAGCGCCTCGGTCATCGCTGCCCTTGAGGGGCTCAGAGCGTTGGCTCCCGAGCGGGTGACACTCGCTCAAACGCTCATCGAACCCGAGCATACCTGGGCTCATAAGGCATGCAGCGATGCCGGGATGATTTGTGTCGGCCAGCTCGATTATTTACGAAAACCGATTGCTCAGGATGGCTCGGCCACACTATCCCCCCCCCCGCTGCTCAAAAACAGGTGTGGCCTACAGGTGTCACTGTCCGAGCGATCAGATCGCTTGATCCCAATGCTGGAGATTCTGACCATGACCTGCCCGTTGCAGCACTCGAAGGGAGCTACGAGGCAACCCTCGACTGCCCCGAGCTCTGCGGATTGCGTTCGATGGATGATGTGATCGAATCACATCGAGCCACAGGTGAGTTTGATCCCACACGCTGGCATTTGATTTTCAAGGATGAACAGCCCGCGGGGTGCTGCCTGCTCTCGCATATACCGCAGAGCAACTCGGTCGAACTGGTGTACCTAGGGATATCACCCCCAGCTCGCGGGCTTGGGCTTGGGCGATCGGTACTCTCGTATGCGATTGATCAACTCGGAGCGTTAGCTTTCAATGAGGTGACTTGTGCAGTTGATAATCGCAACACGCCGGCACTCTCGATCTACGAATCGTTGGGTTTCAAATGCTTCGATGCACGCATTGGATTCGTCGCGCCGATCAGACCAAAGGCTTGAATAAAATCATAAACCGTTTGCGTGTGCGTTGATGCAAATAGATATCTAAGCACGGATTTTTGTTGTACACATTTCTGACCCATGATGTGCATAACTCTTCGCGATGGTGGATGAAAAAAACTTTGTGCGCCTAAGTCTTTAGGGCATCACATGCAGCGATGAACTGACCAGTTTCATGTCAAACGAGCGGTTGCGAAACATGCTTGGAGACTCTATGCTCTCCCTTGCCAGTTAGGATTGACAGGCATGCACAACTCGATCGCCGGGCTCATTGAGAAGGTTTTCAAAGAGAATCTGAGGGGACACTCAGAACCCACCCACAGCCCAAATAATCGGCTGCAACACCGGCTGGATTCTTCCAGTTGGAGCTACAAGTGTACGAGCTTTTTGTTCACTTCACGCGATCATTGTGCACTGTGAAAGGACTCGGAGAGACAACAAAGCATTGCTCGCCCATAGGTGTGCATGGTGCGCGATCGGATCGCGCAGGCATCACCAACACGGGCGGTCCAGGACGACCAAGAGGCAGATCAGCGTGCAGCACACAACGAATGATTCGGACATCACAAGGGATCACAAGCACAACGCCCAGTTGAGCACCGCCGATGAGCATGGCGAGCAGAGCTTTCAAATGCGCCCTCATCTGGACACGGCACCTGCGGGGCTCAATCGGCAATCCGAAACAATGACGCCGACGGCAGAGTCTGACATTTGTGAACAGGTCCGTGCGCACTTGGTGACGACGCATGGGAACAACCGGGTGAACCGGTACCTCTCGGGCAGTGTCACAATGACACACACAAGTGGCGACACCATCGAACTTGTCGCGGGCGATCGGTTCACACTCGATATGATCGAACGCCGATTGGGCGAATCGCTCCGTATCGGTGCTCAGTTTGCGATGGGCACCACCGAACCCAAGATCAGCTACCGGGTTGACGCTTCTAGGAATACCACGGCTCAAAATACCGGCGGCACATCACACACGACTGCCGGGCGAGATGCACAATCCAACGCACCCGCTTCAGGCACCCATCCGCTTGCGAGCCGAATCGAGAATCGTCCCTATGGAGCAATGACGGGATCAGCCGCGGGAGCATTGAACGGTGCCCGATTTCCGAGCTGCCCTTCGCTCAACGACTTCCTCGTCGGCAGCTCCAATCGGCTCGCGCTCGAATCCATCAAGCAGGTCATCCAAGCTGGTACCGATTGCCCGCCCGTATTCGTTCATGGATCATGTGGCGTCGGCAAAACGCACCTCCTAAGAGGCGCAACCCAATACGCCCGCCAGCTCCGCCCCGGATGCAAGGTTCGTTATACCACCGGCGAAGCGTTCACAAACGGGTTCGTCACCGCGATCCGCACACGATCAGTTGATGCGTTCGAGAAAAAATACCGCGGGCTCGATCTGCTGTGTCTCGATGACATCCACCTGATGGCCGGCAAGCAGGCAACCCAGCACGAGTTGTTGCAGATATTCAACAAGCTCTCGCTCGGTGGATGTAAGATCATTCTCGCTTCCGATGCTCATCCACGCGAGATCAAACGCCTCGACCAGGCATTGAGTTCGCGGTTCGCAGCCGGCTTGGTTGTGAAGGTCGAAGAGCCTGATCTGGAACTCGCAAGACGGTTGGTGACACACATCGCTGCCAAGCGAGGCGTGTTCCTCGATGCACCCGCGATTCAGACGATTGTCAATCGTGTTGGGATCGGCAACGGTGCTTCGGTGCGTGATCTCGAAGGTGCGATCCTTCAAATCCAAGCGATCGCTCGGCTGATGGACCACTCCAACGGCACGAGCCCGACCAGTCCGCCAACTGGCGGAAGTTCACGAACCCCAACGATGAGCCAGATTCGCAAAGCCTTGTCGCTTCGTGACGGGACTGACAACCAGATATGCAAAGGGCCGATCGCACTTGAGACCATTATCTCACGGGTGTGCAATGAGATGACCGTTTCAAAGTCTGATTTGACCGGTAAAGGGCGACAGAAAAAAGTGGTGATGGCCCGCGAGTTGATCGTGCATACCGCACGCAACCTCACCAGCAAGAGCTTCCCGGAGATCGCCTACGCGATCGGCCGCCCGAATCACTCGACGGTGATCACGGCTGCCAAGCGATTCAAAGACCGTGTCGCAGCGGCTCAACCGATTGCTGTGGGTTGCCCCCACGACGGCATGCCTGCGGGCGAACTTGCCGAGATGATGGCGACGCGGATGCATCAGTAGGTTCGGTTGAACTAGTTGGACAATGTCGGGTGCCCTGTAGGAACACTTCATTCGTCATTTGATTTTACTCTGTTTCTGGGTGCCATGTAGGTGCCGTCTTCGGCTCCTGCATGTCTTTGGTATTGTGGGTCAAGATCAAGATCGTGGAGGAGTCGGGGACGACACCTCCACGGCACCCTGCATGTCTTCAAACCTTCAAAGACCTGCACATGCTTCGCATGAACAGGGCACCCGGCACTTGATGTGCTCAGAAGCAGGATAATTTAAGAAACGGGCTGGAAGCCCGTTCTACTGGGGATTATACGGGCTTGTTTTTGAGTTGGGTGTAGAGGTAGAGGAAGCCGAGGGCTCCGGTGGTGGTGATGGCGAGGGTGAGGGCGAAGACAAGGGAGCCGGAGCCTTCTTTGTTTGATTCGAGGATGTTGTAGATTGCTACGCCGGCGAAGGGGGC
>JAESSR010000318.1 GCA_016764015.1 Phycisphaerales bacterium | reverse complement strand
GTCTTGCGGTAGATCGGATTGCGGGGTTCGAGCGTATCGATGATCCCGCGTGGGGTCAGGGGGAAGACTTCTCGGACAGCAGCCGAGATTTTATCTTCGTCAACCTTTGCGGTGCCGAAGGTTTCGATGTAGACACTCGTTGGCTCTGCCACACCGATGGCGTAGGAGAGCTGGACTTCGCATTCATCTGCAAGGTCCGCAGCAACGACATTCTTAGCGATATACCGAGCCATGTATGCTGCTGAACGATCGACCTTTGTTGGGTCTTTACCACTGAATGCTCCGCCGCCGTGACGCCCACGACCGCCGTAGGTATCGACGATGATCTTGCGGCCGGTCAAGCCACAATCGCCGTGCGGGCCACCGATTTCAAATCGTCCTGTTGGGTTGACATGAACCTTGATACCCGGGTTCCACCATTCGCCGAGCACTGGTTTGATGATGTGCTCGATGACCTCACGGCCAAGCTGATCCTGGCGATCGTTCCATGATTTGTCGTGCTGGGTCGAGAGGACGACAGTATCAACACGGACGGGCTTGCCATGATCGTATTCAACCGTCACCTGGCTTTTGGCATCAGGACGGAGCCCAACGATTGTCTCTTGTCTGCGGATATGTGCGTGCTGGGCAACGAGCTTGTGCGAGAGCATGATCGGCAAAGGCATGAGCTCTTCGGTCTCTTTGCATGCAAACCCGAACATCATGCCCTGGTCACCAGCGCCATCTTTGTTGACACCTTGGGCGATATCAGGTGACTGCTGATTGATCGAAACCATGACCGCACATGATTCGGCATCGAAACGCATGTCGCCGTCGTTGTAGCCGATATCGCGGATCACGCCTCGGACGATCTCAGGAATATCAACATAGCCTTCGGTGGTCACTTCACCCGCGATGACAGCCATCCCGGTCGAGACCATTGTTTCAACCGCGACTCGCGAGTATGGGTCATTAGCGAGCATCGCGTCGAGGATCGCATCGGATATCTGGTCAGAGACCTTATCTGGATGCCCCATCGAGACGGATTCGGAGGTGAAGAGTTGGGTTTCGCTCATTTTGAATAGTCCTTAATCTCTCTGCCAGTGCGAAAGCATCCGCACTGGCTGTAGCCTTACTTTCGGATATATGGATTATAGCCCGCCCGATCGAAGTTGCTCATTGTTGATGATGATCCTCTTGGCAAAGGCCTTGGTGAGTTCGGCACGCTATCCTCCGTGCATGGCAGCCAAAACTACTCGTCGTACCGCTTCCAAGCGTTCACCAAAACGAGGTCTGACTTACGCCGATTCGGGCGTGAGTATCGCTGCGGGCGATAAGTTTGTGGGGTCAATTGGCTCGCTCTTGCGCCGCACACACGGGCAACGGGTGATCGACAACCCCGGCGGGTTCGCCGGGCTGTTTCGGCTCGATTACAACGAACAGCTCTTCAAACACAATCACAAAGACCCCGTCCTTGTTGCCTGTGCCGATGGCGTGGGCACCAAGGTGCATCTGGCGATCGAGATGAACAAGCACGACACCGTGGGGATCGATCTCGTTGCGATGAATGTGAACGACCTGATCGTGCAGGGGGCTGAGCCTCTCTTGTTTCTGGACTACATCGCGGTCAACAAGGTCGATCAGGATGTGCTCTATGACATCGTCAAGGGGATATCTGAAGGGTGCAAGCAGGCCGGTTGCGCGTTGATCGGTGGCGAGACCGCCGAGATGAACGATCTGTACAAACCCAATGACTATGACCTCGCAGGGTTCAGTGTCGGGGTGGTGGAACTCAAGAAGGCGACGAACCCGTTGCGGGTCGAAGCCGGCGATATCATCATCGGGCTCGAAAGCTCCGGCGTGCATTCCAACGGCTATTCCCTCGTCCGCAAAGTCATCAAGCACGCAAAGCTCAAACTCGACAAGACCTATCCAGAGCTACAGACCGATCGAACACTTGGCGAAGTTCTTCTTGAGCCAACACGGATCTATGCGGATTCGATCATCAAACTGCTCCGGGCGTACAAGGTCAAGAAGATCATTTCGGGGATGGCCCACATCACGGGTGGAGGCATGGAAGGCAACATCAACCGAGCCATCCACAATCAGGTCGATGCGGTGATTGACGAAAAAGCGTGGACACCCCAACCGATCTTTGATCTGCTCCAAGAGCAAGGCGAGATCGACGAAGCCGAGATGCGGGTGGTCTTTAACATGGGCATCGGATACACGCTGATCGTGCGTCCGACCTTTGCCGATGCGGTTGTTCGTAGGCTTGAAAAGTCCGGCGAGCGAGTCCATGTGATCGGAAAGATCACCAAGGGCTCTGGCAAAGTGAAGATCAAGAACCGCAAGAAGTGAGATTGAGCGATCTGCTGTATTCCTGTGAACTCTCTGGCTGATTGAGCCGATAATCAGAGCAGGAGATATTGGATGTACATACCCAACAGCGCACCACAACTCAAACTCGCTGGCGAGATCGAAATTAAGACTTGCCCGGAGTGCATGGGGCTCGGTTCGATTTCTTGTCCACAAACAGTAGCTGTACGAACTCTTGGTTTGAATGCGGTTCCGGCGCTCCAGCCATCGACTGGGCATCCGATACCGTGCCCGACTTGTATGGGTAAGAAAGTCGTCACCAACGCGTAGAGCATTGTGATTGATCTCTTTGGGATGCTCTGGTTTTCTGATTAGGTGGGCGGTTAAGTCGACGGTGACATCAACTTATCTTTGGATGATCGTACAATTTAAACTCGATAATGTAAGACTGAACCCTCGCATCGAGTCCCTCAATTGGCTGAGATCGTGTGCTCGGATCCGCGAGTGCTTTGCGGATAGCCGTTGAAGATGCATCGAGAGTGGGGATGCAGATTACTTGCTCACGCCAATGCTCAAGATCATTTTTTGACCATACATTTCGTTTGCTGAGTTCAATGAGCAATCCATCAATGGAATGAAGCTCGTCTCGGAGCATGACGACAGCGTCTCGCCAGAACTCTGTATATCGATGCCAGCGGTGCATCGAGCGTGCCTGGTCAGCACCGATCAGGAATCGGTTGGTGCCCGGGAGCTTCATCTGAGCAATGATTGCCCAAGTGTCTGCCCAATAGCTTGGTTCTCCTGAGTTGAGCTCTGCATCGGCGAGTTCCTGCTCCCAGATAGCCCATCCATCGTGCTTGCGCAATGCAATCTTGAGCATGGCCAACCGATGATGGTCAGCTAAAGGAGCGTGATCTTTGAATGGCGAACGAGCAGCGGGCACATAGATCACTTGCTCGAATCCAAGCCGATCAGCGACTGCTCTGGGTAACGCAGCGTGTCCAAGATGGGGGGGATCGAACGAGCCTCCAAAGAATAATCTGGATTCAGCGGAGCATGTGCCCAGGTCAAGGGGGATGGGGCGGGTCGCTCGCTCTATGGGATGCTGATGGTGCACAGAGTATTGTTGGCGCATAATCGAGGAGAAATCGCCCGATAACCAACTCTGAACGATCGACTGGGTGCTTTTTCCTATGAGCAATCTGCCCAGATGCCCCAATATTGGGATTCATTGGAGATTGGTCGGGTTCTGAGCAAAGGTGGAGTAAATCGAGCGTTGGTATCGTCCGATGTACGAGAGCAGGAGAAACCAATGAACGCACCAGATCCAAACGCATTTAGTCTTGACATCAACGATCCTGATGATGCAGAGTTGATCGAGTATTTCCTCGAAGAGCTTCCTGAGAAGGTTGAGATCATCAATACTGCTGTAGCGAGTGAGGATGTGGAAGCATTGGAGCGGGTTTCGCATCAACTCAAAGGTTCTGCCGCCGGCTTTGGTTTTCCAACCATCGGTTCTGCTGCCGGGGTACTCGAAGGGCAAATCAGAGAACTCGGAGACTCAGCCGAGGCTATTTCAAGCGTGCAAAGTGAGATCGAAAGCCTTGTGTCACTGTGTCAATCCTACATATCTTCGAATCCGTTTAAGTAAACCCCGTAAGCGATTGCTCATGGGTCTGCTCATGAGAAAATCATTCACCCCTGTCCGTCGCTGAGAGACTTGTATTTGTATGACCGATGAGATTCAACAACAACTCGATTCAACACCTGTTGTGCTTCTGATTGACGACTCCAAGTTTGTCCATCGGATTCTTGATTCGCGTTTGCGATCAGAGTCGATCTCATTGATCGACGAGTATGACGGTAATGCAGGGTTTGAGCGGGCGAAGAAAGATATACCTGCGTTGATACTCCTTGATCTCGATATGCCTGTCATGGATGGATACGAAACATTACGAGCACTCAAGGAAGAACCGCTCACGCGTGATATCCCTGTGATTGTTCTTTCGGGGATGACTTCATCTGAGGACAAAGTGGCTGCCTTCGATCTTGGTGCTGTGGACTTTGTGAGCAAGCCCTTCGAACTCTCTGAGCTGCGTGCTCGGGTGCGTTCATCACTCAAGATGTCGGCGTTGCTGCGGATGCTCTCTCTCAAAGCCCAGATCGACGGACTCAGCGGGCTCTTCAACCGGGCTTTCTTTGATGATCGACTCAAAGAAGAGTATGATCGGGCAGTCCGCCACGGGCACCCGCTCTCGATTGGCTTGATTGATCTCGATCATTTCAAATCCGTGAATGATACTTACGGGCATCCTGCCGGCGATGCAGTGATCTCTGGTATCGCGCAGGTTATTTTACAGCAATGCCGAAATATCGATATTGCTTGCCGCTACGGCGGCGAGGAGTTTGTGCTCATCATGCCGGAGACGAATCCTGAGCAGGCATTTATTCTTTGCGAACGAATCCGCACCTGCTGCGAGGGGATAAGTTGGTCACAGCACCCAAGCAGATCCGTCACGCTCTCGTGCGGCGTCATCGGTGCTGATAGCGGTTCGTCGATTACATGCACACCCTCGGCGATGCTCGAAGTGGTCGACAAGAACCTCTACAAGGCAAAGCAATCAGGGCGGAATCGAGTGGTTGCAACCAACATCGACGGTTCGGCGTTGCCAGTTTCCAAAGCTGGTTAATACCCAGTGAGTGTTCTACACTGTGTCGATGAGCAGCAGCCCTGAAAATCAAAGTAATCGGATCGACAAGCTTGAAGAGGCCTCCGGGTATTCTGATCGTCATATCGAAATTCTTTCGAGTGAAATCGCCCAGATCAACAAAGCGATGCTCGGGCTCACACAGCGCTTTGCTCAGATTGAAGCCCGCCTGAGCGAGATCAACGATCGGGTGAGCGAAGAGGTTCCCAATGTGCCTCCGCCGCACAGCGCTGGACCAGATATCCCTAAAGAGCCGCTTTAAGCTGCTTTTTTGTGCTTTGAACCGATCCCAAATCCTTGCGTATACTTTCGCATGAAGATCAATACACGAAAAGCCGGATATACGCTTGTTTCTGTCTTTGCGATGACATCTTTGCTGGGATGCGAAGCGCAACAGCAGCTTGGTTCGATGCAGCAGCGACGCGTAGATGTCCCAGAAGCTTCTGGGGCGGATGAATCGCTTGATGATCGATTCGGGCTCACCGCCGACGCTCAAGACCCATCTGAGCGAGACACCGAGTTGGGGTATGGCAGATGGAAAGCGAAGCCAGAGACCGCTGGGACAGCTGGGCCGACTTCTCCAAATCGGCGGGGCAAGAGTTGGGGTGACTCTCCATAATCACAATGGCGTGTTGATTCCGTGTGTTTGTGCCTGTCTTTGGGGATGATATCGGGTACCCTTCTTTTTGTCGTTCAAGTTTGTTGATAGAGTTTTCTCAATTATAATGCCCATTACTTTCCAGAAACAGGAACTTTCATGCCCACGCTCAAAGATCGATACGAACAAGTCAAACAACGCGTTGGCGATGCAGCAATCCGCTCGGGACGAGCCTCCGATTCGGTCTATCTCATTGCGGTGACGAAGTTCGCCGAGCCTGAGGATATCCGTGAACTCATCGAGATGGGGCACCGAGACTTTGGTGAGAACAAAGTTCAGCAACTCTCTCAGCGTGCTGGTGTCATCAATGAATGGTTCGACCGTATGCGTCGTCATCCACGCGTCGCTGGTGAGCACGCGAGCTTTGATCCTTCGGACCCTGTCCGCTGGCACATGATCGGGCACCTGCAGCGGAACAAAGTCCGCAAGATTGGCGATGTCGTTCGGCTTGTTCATTCGGTCGATTCCCTTCGCTTGGCAGAAGAGATTCAGCAGATCGCCAACAAACTTGATATCACCATCGATGTGCTTTTGCAGGTCAATGTCTCGAACGAAGAATCAAAGTTTGGTGTGCCGATCGCTGCTGCGGGTGCGATCGCAGAGCAGATTGATACGATGATCAATGTGCGTGTGCGTGGGTTGATGACGATGGCACCGCTGAGCGAAAATCCAGAAGATTCGCGTGAGCACTTTGTTCGATGTCGCGAGTTGTTCGAAGATATGGTACGCGAAGGTGTGGGTGAGGGGCACTTTAATCTGCTCTCGATGGGGATGAGCAACGACTTTGAAGTGGCGATCGAAGAGGGCGCCAATATCGTTCGTGTTGGCTCAGCGATATTCGGCGATGCACCACAAGCCGAAGAAACAGTATCCGATACCATCGAGAGCAGTCTGTAGTAAATTGCTCTCGATCAGGTGTTTACAACTCTAGTTTCAGTACGATCAAACCTATGAGTGGATTGATCGCTTGTTTGCTGCGAGGGCAAGCTGGCCGCCGCGGGCGCGGGTGCGTTTCATTTGCTCTTGGAGGAATCGTCCAGGGCATGCCGTGTTGCGGAGCTCTTGGTGGGTGTGCACATTTGACAACGGGACATTGAACCGTTGCATGGCATAGGCGACCATTTTATTGATCGAGTGGAGTGTGGCTTGCGTTGGGCGGATTTGTTCGTAGTTGCCAAAGACCACAATGCCCAGATTGCCGGGGTTGTGGTTCTTCACATGGGCACCTTGGAGCTCGAGCGGGCGAGCCTGCCAGATGCGCCCGTTCGGATCAATCGCAAAGTGATACCCGATGTCGGCCCACCCGTTGTTGAGGTGCCCCCTGCGGATGAGATTTATACGACGGAGCGAATCAGCGTACGAGCCGGTCGGCACGGGCATAATCGCATCATGGTGAACCGTAATGTGTTTGATTTTGGTCATCGGATCAGCGAGCCAGCGTTTGGGCATCGCGCTTGTCCATTTGTCTCGAGAGATAACGAATGCCGGGATAGTAGAGAGTGGGAGTGTGCTCGGGAGAGTTGGTCGGGTTCGTGGTGTATAGATGTTTGCTGGTTTCGAAGTTCGGGCGATGGGGTCCGATGGGATCGGGGTGCCGAGTGAACCGCCTTTTTTTGCTACCATTTTCTGAGCCGATGAGCTACACCCGGCCAGTTGCATCATCGCGCCGGCAGCCATAATTGATCCGCCAACTTTGGCAACAAGGTGTAAAGCACCACGCCTGCTCATGTTGTTGTCAGGTTGGCATGAAACTCCGGTCAAACCGGAGCAATCAGTCGGGTTGGGTGGTGTTTTCTCGCTCACAATACTTTCTTCGGCCAATCTCCCCTGTTGAGTTCAATCCTATCAATATCTCGCCCCTTGTGCCAACAGAAATGGCAGATTCATTGTTGAGATCACCGTTCTGATTCAAGTTGGAATCTTTCGGGCTGTTGTACGGTCAAAGATTGTGGGTATAATCCACCAGGGACAAATCACGCCAAGTATGAGAAGAAAGAGGAAACATCATGTTCCAAGCAGAAGATGCTATCAACGCCGTTGAAGCAGCCGCAACCGAAGTCGCCGCAGCGGCGCCATCCGCTGGCGAAGGGCTCGGCGATCTGGTCGCACGCGTCTCAGACGGCGATATGAGCGGCGAAACCTGGATTCTTGCATGGGAAACCGTCGGGATGCCGGTTGCCAAAGCACTTATTCTGATTCTCCTTGTGCTCATCGTCGCAGGATGGATCAAAGGCATGGCCACCAAGGCCTGCCGCAAGGCGAATGTTGAAGAAACACTCGCTCGGTTTTTGGGCAATATGACCCGGTATCTTGTCCTCCTTGTTGGCGGTGTCGCGATTCTTGGAACTCTTGGGATTGAGGTCACCAGTTTCGCTGCCATCCTTGCTGCTGTCGGCTTTGCCATCGGTATGGCGATGTCAGGCATG
>JAESSR010000317.1 GCA_016764015.1 Phycisphaerales bacterium | reverse complement strand
TCTCAATCCTGAACTGAACGAAGACCTTGTTGAATCTGACATTCTTGTTTCTCGTCAGATGTGCCCTGGCACAGATGACACCCCGGGCGATGCTGCCGGTGCGATCGAGTTCCTCTACAAATCTGTAGAAACCCATGATTATGATCCGAGGGTTGTTTCTGAGCTGGTTCAGATGCTCTTCGAGAATAAAAATATTGACAGCGCTCGCTCTTTGCTTGTCAAATCACAAGAGAGACATCCGGACGACGAATCAATCCGGGAGAACCTCGCACTCTTTGATTCGGATGACATTGTTGAAATCCAGATCGCATTGATTGAACGATCGACGAAAATGTCTGATGTCGATAAGCTGATTAGTGTCTCAAGAATTGCAGCTGAAAATGGACGCAGGGAACTCTGGGATGAATCAGTGAGAGAACTCAACTCACTGGCACCGGGTGATGAACGGGTGCGCGAGCTTACATTTATTCATGCGATTACATTTGGAGACTTTGAAACCGCAGATCGCATCGCTAACGATCCCAATAACAAGCAGATTGATTCGTTTAATTTTAAGGCGCGAATTGCGATGGTTAAAAACCAGCCTAGTCTGGCGATCGAGCTTCTTGAACAGTCGACCGCGACAGGTACGGCCGATTCCGATGTATACCGGATGCTTGCAATGCTGTATCGTGATGCCGGTCGATTCCAAGATTCTGTTCAATCCTTCGAGCAAGCTTTGGCGATCCGCCCGGACAATG
Organism: Phycisphaerales bacterium; assembly: GCA_016764015.1. The sequence continues at coordinate 4,123 of JAESSR010000317.1, read as the reverse complement.
CTCAGGCAATTACCGAGTACATCACAACACTCGTGAGCGCTGGGAAGTATGAAGACGCGCTCAATATTGGGCGGCGTCTCCAGCAGCATGCTTCATCGAACCCTACATTTATGAATCTCTGGCTCACTCTTGAAGCAAGGTACGGCGGAGACCAAGGGCATGACTTTGCAATCCGTCAACGCGAACAAATGTTCGAACTCAACCCGTCTGATATCGAAAATAAGTATCAGCTCGCACAGATGTACATTACTTCCAAGGACTGGAGCACCGCGCGAACGCTTATTGATCAACTCCGGGCTGAGAATGATCACATTCAGCTCGTGCAACTCGATGCCACTTGGTATGCTGATCGTGGCACGGTTGGTACAAAAAACGGCAAAACACAAAACGGGTTAGTTTTGGCCAACAAGATATTTGCAGATTACATTGCAACACTTCCCGAGCCTGTGGGTTCAGAGCCGTACATCGCCAATGCCCAGTTCATGCTTGATCGAGGACGACCAGACCTTGCGATCACTGCTGCCAACCAAGCCGTTGCGGTCCAGAGCCCTGAGACAATGCTTGGGTCAAAGCTCCTTGGGAATATCTATAGCCAGATCAACAATCATAGCCAGGCGGTCAAAGCCTACCAGACTGTCATTGAGAGCGGTGCGGATTCTAACTTTGAAGTGCATCAACTCCTCATCAACTCACTAACACGACTTGAACGATTTGAAGAAGCTCGAAAAATACATGATCAGTTCCCAGAGGATCTTAAGACTCAGATCATCACGATGCTGTATGAAGCAGATATCGCGAGTGGGCTTGGTGACGATGCACGAGCGAATACTATCCTCAATGATGTTGTGTCCCGATACCCGAACAATCCGTTTGGGTATATTAAGCGTGCTCAATCGATGATTGGGGACGAAACACTGTTTAACGATTTGCTCTCTGACACGAGCAGGGCGATCAGCTTAGACCCGAATAACGCGCAATCGTATCTTGTGCGAGCTGAGGGAAACTTCGCGATTGACCGAAAAGAGGACGGGCTCAAGGATCTTCGCACCGCGATCAGATTAAATCCTCGGCTTAATAACTCGATCTACTCCATCCTCAATGTGCTGCTCACCGAGCCTGGGCGATCAAGCGAGGCGATGGATGTCGCACGAGAAGTTATTGATCGTCGTCCTGAGGATTCGACCTTGATGGCACGGCTCGGCGGCTTGTTCTCTGCACGCAAAGAATGGAAAAAAGCTGCGGAAATCTATGGCATGGCGTGGGACAAGAACCCGTCGGTCAGCAACGGGGCGTTATATATCGATGCGTTGGTGCGGATGTCGCCTCCGGATGCGGAAACCGCCAATGGCGTGATTAAGGCTTTGGAGAAAGTGCTCGGCAATATCAATGAAATCCCTGACCTTCTCGCAGCCCAAGCACTCGTGCTCCAGGCTCGTGGACTCAATGACTTTGCACTCCAGCAGATCACCAAGGCGTTTATTCTTTCCGTGAACGAAGATGACAAAATCACCCACTGGGCAAATAACTTGTCCCGTTTCTTTGAGAACGAGCCAGTTGGTGCCCAAGCTCGATATCTTACCGCGATCAAAGGACGCAACAGCCCTGAAGTTCAGAACCCTGATGTTCAGGCTTGGATTGATTACTTCATCGCTCGCCATCTGGTCAAAGCAGAAGAGATTGATCCATTTGCGTTTACAACGCTCGACCGGCTCAAGGGCTATACCAATAACCCCCGGATCCAGGTGCAAGCGTATCGCACGCATGGCAGCACACTCTACAGCCAGAAGAAGTTTGCCCAGGCTGCCGATGTATGGAAGGCGGGGCTTGAGCACTTCTCGGACGATTGGCAGATGAACAACAATCTGGCGTATGTGCTCTCTCGGGAGCTCGATCAAGCCACGGAGGCGTTGCCTTATGGGCAGGCTGCGATTGATAAGAACATTGCACAATCTGAGGCGTACGAAACGATGGCTGGGATTTACATCAGCCTGAAAAAGTATGATGAAGCGGAGCAAATGATCGAAACAGGGTCAAAGTTTATCCGCTCAGCCAAATCAAGAATCACCATGACGCTTTCGTCTGGTCGGCTTGAGCTGGCAAGAGGGAATATGATTGAAGCCCATTCAAGGCTCAATGATTGTAGATCCATGTTGCGTTCTTCTCCAACGGCATATCCAGACCTTGAAGAGGACATTGCTGCATTCGAGCAAGAAATCAAATCAGCCGAAGGCTGAACCAACCGACGATGAGTCACAACGCGCGTTGAGAGAAGTCCGGAGATGATATCGGACTTTCAAAGCGAGCACGGAGCAGAATAATGAGTAGCCAACAACCCAACCGCTCACCAGCAGGACCTCCACGCCCGGGGACGGGAGCCCCACCATCGGGTGGTGGCGGAGGAGGCGTGGCCTTTGACCCGCTCAAGCTGCTCCAGAAGTACAAGTTCGTGCTTGTTGGCGCGGTGATTGTGGGTGCGTTTATAGGTGTTGGTTCACATTTTCTATTCCTGAAGTTGGCGCCGGGGTACAAGGCTGTTGTGCTCTTCGAGTGTTCGCCGGTGGATACTGAAATCCAGATGCTTTCCTCTGCGACCATTGATGAAGATGAGATGGGTCGATTTATGGGGACTCAGGTTGAACGAATAAAGGGTGATATCGTCATCCAAGCCGTACTCAATGATGCCAGATTACAAAACGAAGCTCCTGGTTGGTATAAAAAATATTCGAAGCGTGGCGCGCTTGATGTTGTGGATGCCTTTGAAGAACTCGATAAAATAATCAAAGCAAACGCTATACCGAACACCTATCTGATCCAGCTCTCGGTCCAGGTTGGCGACGCAAACGATGCTGCAGGGCTAGCTCGAATAATCAAAGAAAACTACATCCGTGGTTTGAGCTTGATTACAAACAGCGATTACACCGAACGAAAGGAAGCGATCCGCAGAGCGGTCACCGAGGTTGATGATTCGCTTGATGAACTCAATAAGCGGAAGAAACGCCTGATTGTAGAATCCGGCAGCGAGGCATCAACGGTAGAGAACTCAGCCCAAGCAGACCAACTTCGCATGGTCAATGGCATGATTCTCACGAATGAGGCACAGATCGAAGCCGTCCGAGTCACAATCAACAACTATGAAGCGCAGCTCCAACGCACGAGCGGGATCGAGTTCGACGCACTTCTTGAGGCACAGGTTGATACACTCCCTATTATTCAGGGTCTCAAGCAGCAGATTACCTCATTGCAGATTCAGATGCAGACACTCCAAGCGGGGGGCATTCAGCCTGAACATCGTTCGTACCAGCTTGTGCTGCTCAACATCGAGGCGAATGAACGCGAGCTTGAAACAACCCGCGATGTGCTGCTCCTTGAAACATTCGAGGCAACACTTGAATCCAATCGGCGAGCATTGAGCCAGTATCAATCACAGATTGTTGAGTTCCTTACTCAGAAGGAAGAACTTGAAGATGAACTCAATAGACTGACACAGACCATCGAAGATATTTCGGATATCACACGCCAAATTGAAAATGCGTTATCGTTGAAGGCTGATCACAAGGCCGATCTCGCCCAGCTCAGTATGTCGTCCCGGCTCGATAACGCGAGCCGAATTCACATTTATCAAAACGAATCAGTCCCGGATCGTCCTTCGTTCCCGGTGTTGATCATCATGCTCCCCGCAGGTGTGTTCTTGATTACAGCGTTAACTGTCGGCGGGATTGTTGTGTTTGAGATGCTCGACCAGCGTGTCAAGAGTGCTGCGGACATCGCGTTGATCCCTCGTGCACGCATCTTGGGGATCATCCCTGATGCCGACGAAGACCCAGCGGCTCATACATCTATCGAGACGCTGTTTATGGATAGTCCCAACTCGGTGCTTGCTGAGCATTACCGTCAGCTTCGCACCAAGATCACCAAGAGCATGGATGCCCACGGGCACACGACCTTGCTTGTTGCCGGTGCGATGCCCGGCTCGGGCGCGACAAGTGTTGCGACCAACCTCGCTCAGGCGTGCGTTGCAGCGGGCAAGAAAACGCTCTTATTAGACACCAACTTCCGGCGGCCGAAGATACACACCGCATTTGGGCTTCTGGATTCACCCGGGCTCGCTGAAACGCTTGCGGGC